>JAIRXI010000156.1 GCA_031268395.1 Tannerella sp.
CACCTTGCAAGGTGAGAGTCTTTCACCTTGCAAGGTGGAAGACTTCACTGAAATCAGGCGGGAGACATCAGACGACCGTGACGGGAGCAGACCGTACGCTATCGGCTTTTCTTTTGTAAGCTCATGCTGATGAGCAGTTGCTTTTACTGAGTCCATTGTTACTCCATTAACTATTTATACTTGATATGATTATATATGATTGACTCTTTCCGCGGCGATTTCCCCGGACAGCCGTCTGAAATATGCGTTTGTTTTGTTGTCTGGAAAAGAAACTTTTCCTATATTCTGCGCGTGTGCGTACCAAAGAATAATACGCGTGGCTATAATCTCTCTCTCTCTCTCTCTCTCTCTCTCTCTCTCTCTCTGCAAAAACCGAGCCACAACCCGCTAAAAAGAGGGTTGGACGACATTTGTTTTCTTCAGGAGAAAAAGTATATTTGTTCATAATTCTACGGTTGTTTTTATTATATTTTTCATTCAACACGGCGACAAAAATACGTTGCTTCTTTTATATGGCCAACAGTTGGCTGCATTATTACCCACAAAACCTGCTTTTTTTATGATTTATTATGCCTTCAGCCTCCTTTTGTCTTTAAAGAGACAAATGGAAAGCAAACGGCAAGGGACTTTGCTTGGGAGGATTACCGTCTGCGGAAAAGAAAGCTGCTTTAGCATGAAAAAAGACCTTGACCCCAATTTACGGGATGTGAAAGCGGGAAAGGCTACCGGCAGAAGTGTCGAGGCTGCGGATATCAATTCGCTTGTTGACGGGACAAAGTCCACGATACACCACAGGATATACCGCGATTTGCAGGAAAGGGAAAGCAGCGCGAGCGCCGAAAAGGTCAAAAACACATTTCTCGGTATCTTTGATTGATTTTTTTCTATATGTACCTTGAATAATCATTCCTCAAATCCTTATCGCAAACATCGTCTTATCCGGTATTGTTTACGGGTTCCTGACGGGCTGTCAAGGTCAAGCCCTCCGTGGAACAAATGAAACCTTAAACAGGAAAATCATGCGAACCGGTTTATACTGCACGCGGCATGGATTTGTGCCATGCATCTGAAAATTTCCCGCACCGGAGCACGGCCAGGTCAGGCGCCGCATATCCCGGCAAAGGAACAGTAACTGCATGTTCCGGAGAGGGGCGTTCGGGTAAAGGGGACATCCGGACGAAAGAGGCCGTCCAGGCAAGTCCGTAAACCGTCTTCGAATGCCTGGCGGTACACCGTAAAGTCGGTCACTTCCACCTTCTCTTTGCCGATGTAAATGGCCGGATTAAACTCGCCGAAGAGGTCGCGCATGTAGTAGACGGCCGGCCGGAGCGGTGCGACGCCTTCCGTTTCGCCATACATCCAGGCATACATGAAAACCTGCATGATCGCCGGCTGGCGTTTTCCGTCAGCCGGATCGAAAAGACTCCCGACCGATCTGAAATCAAGCGGTTTTTTCATGCCTGTCTTGTAATCTACGATCCGGACGGTTCCGTCGACTTCGTCCAGCCGGTCAATGAAACCCTTCAGGCACACCCTCTGTCCGTTTGTAAGCGTAAACAGGCTTTGCATCCTTTTTTCTGACCGGAGGTAGCGGAAAGGCGTCAGCCGGCGATCGCGTTCCAGTATTTTCAGGACATACTTGCGGATCAGTTCGCCGGTCAGGTAATGCTGTCCGCTGAGCGGACGTATTTTCCCCGAATGGAAAAAGAGTTCCGCAAACGCGCGGCGGATCAGGAGGGTTAGGTTCGTTTCCCCGGTCGCCGATTTCAGCAGGTCGGCCGTAATCTGCGCTCCGCAGAAAGGTTCGTACAGCCATTCGAGCACCTTGTGCAGGAGGCTTCCGAACATGCTGTTTTCGACGCTTTCCGAGACTTCTTCCTCCTCTTTCAGTCCCTCGACCGAAGCAAAGTAGAACTTCAGCGGACAGTCCAAAAAGGTATTGACCGCGCTGGCGGAAAGAGCCTTCGTGCCACCCTGCAGGCAGGCGGACAGCCTGTGCTGCACCTCCTCCGTCTTGTCAACCTGCAGCGCCGGCGCACGGGAGAGCATGACGGGATAGACGGCCAGTTTTTCGCGGATGGGTATTCCGTAGTGATATTTCAACTGGTGCACAAACCGGCTGACTTCTCCTGTCTGCAGCCCTTCCGTACGGGTATCGTAGAGGAGGGTGACATGTCCGGCCCGGGCAATCAGGCGGTAGAAATGATAGGCCAGGAGACTGTCCCGGTGCTCCTGCGCCGGCAGCCCGAAGCCGCGCCGCAGGTTGTAGGGGATGAATGTATTGAGCGTCTGTTTTGCCGGGAACAAGCCTTCGTTGACGGACAGGATGATCAGGCGGTCGAAGTCCAGCACGCGCGTTTCGAGTACGCCCATCACCTGCAGACCGGACAGCGGTTCGCCCTGGAAGGGAATCGTAACCGTATCCGTGATACGCCTGAACAGATTGAAATACGTCTCTGCCGACATGCGGATACCGGCTTCCGCGATCAGTTCCTTCATCCGGTTGACGGTCGTGAAGCAGTGAAAAACAAACTCCTGATCCAGTTCGTCCATACATGCGGGAGCCTCTTCTTCGCCGTCTCCGGGGTGGAGGGCGGTCATTGTCCGGTTCAGTTCCTGCAGGACGGTGATAAGGTAGTCCGAAAGCGCGGCGGTGTCGTTCACGGGCGAAAAAATGGCGGCAAGCAGCGGCGTGCGGCCCATTTCCGTCGCCGTCACGCAGATGCTGTTCTGTGCCGCAATCTCCCGGATCAGCTCCGTGACGGCCTCGCGGCAGGCCGACATCACATACGGATGGCTCAGTATGCCGAGCGTTTCGCGATGATTGAAACACGGGCCGCCGTCCATGTTTCGCAGATTCTTCTGCAGGGCCAGCGCCAGTTCCGTCAGCGCGGCCACGGGCGTGCCGGACAGGGGATAGCCCAGCGTCACGTTGATGTGCGCAATCTCTTCGGGAATGGCGTTCAGCGCCGGCGCCAGCAGCTTTTCGTCGGGCAGGACGATGGCTGTCCGCAAAGCCTCTTCGGCGCTGATATGCGGCCTGTCGCCCAGCATCTCTTTCAGCAGCGGGAAGAGGTGTTTGGCCTGTCCGATGCTCGAAGGAATCCCGATGAGTTCTATTTCGGGCACGGTCTCTTCCTCCTCCGGCAAAGTCAGCTCCGAAGGGAAGCGCTTCAAATTGTCTCTGACAAAAGACGAAGCTTTGTTGTCGGGATCCGTCACCATGGATGAACGGTAATCCCAGTAAAAGTCAGCCACGCCCTGCTCATGCAGCCGCGTCATCAACTCCCTTTCCACGGCGGTAAGGGCATTCAGCCCCGTGAACACGATTTTCCGGTAAGGACATTCGCAGCTTCCGTCCCGCCGGACCCGTTCGACCACTTCGCGGAAAATCATGCCCTCGTAGCCGGTGTTTTCTCCCGAAAGCGTCTCCCTGAATTCGTGGTAGACGGGATACAGCAAGGGCCAGGTCTCCAGAAAATCACGCTGACCGTTGCCCGTTTTCCCCGTCCGGAAGGAAGACCAGAAGGAGCGGATCGCCGCAATCTGCGATTCGTTCAGATAGTCGAAATGCCTTTCGATGTCGTGCAAATCCGTGACATTGCTAAACAGCCGGCGGGCATCGACAAGGTATTTGTCCACGTCGTCGAAATCGCCGAGCAGCAGTTCGCCCCAGTACACAAAATTGTCGAAAGACTCATTCCGTCTGCTGTGGCGGATATAAATCCGGTACAGCAGGAAGAGCATCCGGAGATGGTCGGCCGGCTGTTTGCCGCTCAGCTCGAAAAACAGTCCGCTAATCGTCAGTACGGCGGGAGAAAATATCGGTTTGCCGGCCGCCATCGAAAGATATTTCCGGAAAAACGATCCCGCCCGCCGATTCGGAAAGACAAATGCCAGGTGCTGCATCTCTGCGCCGTAATGCCGGTAAAAGACATTCGCTATCTGTTGCAGAAAGGGGGTCATACGGTTCAGGCTATGTACCGTTTACGGAATGGAAGGGTCGTTGACGGGACGGACGGCAGTCCTGCGCCACGTTCGGCGTCGGGATGCGGATGTCCCGGTAAAGGGAACTGTTCCTGCACAGCGGCCGCCCTGCAAAAAAGGACGGCGGGATGTAAAACGGCTGTTGTCATGAAGTGTCATTTCCAATTCGGAGACAAAGGTATCATTTTTTTTCTGGCTAATCCTTCTTTTGAGGTGCGGTCGAGTTCATCGTTCATTGTTCATCGTTCATCGTTTACAAAAAACTTTTTCCCGGCCGTCAGGCTTGAAATTTTGCCGGATTGGGAAAAAGCCCTACTTTTGTTTCAAAAAAAAGTCCAACTGAAATTAATGAAATGATGACTGATATTAAACCTGTTCTGGAAAAGGCCGAGAAAAAGATGGCGGATGCCATTGCCTTTCTGGATGAAGATTTGGCGCGCATCCGTGCGGGAAAAGCCAATCCGAAGATTCTGGACGGCGTCAGGGTGCCTTATTACGGCAACATGACGCCACTGGCGAGCGTGGCTTCGATCAGTACGCCGGATGCCAAGACCCTGCTGATTACGCCGTGGGAAAAGCCGCTGATCAAAGACATTGAGAAGGCCATTCTCAATTCCGACGTGGGCATCACGCCGGAAAACAATGGCGAAGTGATCCGGCTGGGAATACCTCCGCTGACGGAAGAGCGCCGCCGCACACTGGCCAAACAGGCCAAACAGGAAGCGGAAAGTGCAAAAATCAGTATCCGCAATGCGCGTCGCGATGCCATCGACACGCTGAAAAAGAGCGTAAAAGACGGAGTGCCCGAAGATGTGGCCAAAGATGCCGAAGCCGATATGCAGAAAAGTCACGACCGCTATATCCGGAAAATCGACGAACTCTACCTCGCCAAGGAAAAGGAAATCCTGACGGTATAAGAGGCGTACATGCAGGGACTTGTGATCAAAAATACCGGCAGCTGGTATTCCGTACGGACAGACGGAGGGCCACTGGTCGAATGTAAGGTCAGGGGCAATTTCCGGCTGAAATCAATCAGGCATACCAACCCGGTAGTGATCGGCGACCGGGTGCAGATTGAGATGAACGGCGAGGGCACCGCCTTTATCACGGCCATCGAAACCCGCAGGAACTACATGATCCGCAAAGCTTCCAACCTTTCCAGGCAGGCTCATATTCTGGCAGCCAACATAGACCAGGCCATGCTGATCGTGACGGCAAATTACCCGAAAACAACGACCGTGTTTATCGACCGTTTCCTGGCGACAGCCGAAGCTTACTGCATTCCGGTTCATCTGGTCTTCAACAAGATCGACCGTTATGACAGGGCGGATATCGCCTATCTGGAAACGCTGGTCCGACTTTATCCGGCAATCGGTTATCCGTGCACCTCGATTTGCGCCCTGACCGGCGAAGGGATGGACATCCTGCGGACGCTGCTGGTGAACAGGGTAACGCTGCTGTCCGGACATTCGGGCGTCGGCAAATCGACCATCATCAACCGGATCCTTCCGGAAGCAGGCCTCCGGACAAACGCCATTTCGGAATATCATAAAAAGGGGATGCACACAACCACCTTTTCCGAAATGATACCCCTCCGGGAAGGCGGTTATATGATCGACACGCCGGGGATCAAGGGCTTCGGGATGATCGAAATGGAAGGGGCGGAAATAGCGCACTATTTTCCGGAGATATTCCGCTATTCGGCCGATTGCCGGTTTCACAACTGCACGCATCGCCACGAACCGGGGTGCGCCGTCCTGAAAGCGCTCGAAACACGCGGCATCAGCGAGTCGCGCTATAAAAGTTACCTCAATATCCTCGAAGACGGGGAGGGCGGGAGCAAATATCGTGAAGCGTACTGACGCAAATCATGGAAAAGAGACAGATACGGTCCTTGAGGGACGGGACTTGCGCTGCGGGCCGTTTTATACCGGCAGGGCGTCTTCCGGACACGACAGGAGAAGATCCTGCTGAACATTTCGGGAGAAATACAAACACACGACGGACAAAAAGTCCGGCTGCCTGAAAAGAGCGGACAGGGATCCCGACCGGCCGGCGCGACCGGCGCAATAAAAAAAATGCGCTTTTATACTCCCGTAACGGCGAAAATAACTACTTTTGGCCACTCTTGAAATAATAAAACGCTAATTGAAAATAAGACTTATGAAAAAAAATTGGATGATACCGATGATGGCATCTGTGATGCTGTGGTCGTGCGGAAACAGGGAAGAAGCGCCGGTTTCCGGATTGAAAAAAGCCGATTTCGTATCGGAAGTGGCCGGCAAACCGACGGCGCTGTATGTATTGAAGAACGCGAAAGGCATGGAGGTCTGCATCACGAACTACGGCGGACGGGTGGTGTCGGTCATGGTTCCGGACAGGAACGGGAAAATGACGGATGTGGTACTGGGGTACGACAACATTGCGGACTATGTGGCTTCGGACGGGAACTTCGGCGCACTGATCGGGCGCTATGGCAACCGGATTGCCGGGGGACTGTTTGTGCTGGACGGGAAGGAATACCGCCTGCCGCAGAACAATAACGGGAACTGCCTGCACGGCGGGCCGCAGGGTTTCCACGTCCAGGTGTGGGACGCGGCGCAGCCGGACGGACAGACGCTGGAACTGAGTTACCTCTCCAAAGACGGTGAAGCCGGATTCCCGGGCAACCTGAATGTGAAGGTGACTTATACCGTGACCGACGACCATGCACTGAGCATCCGCTATGAAGCGACGACAGACCGGCCGACGGTTGTCAACCTGACCAATCACAGTTATTTCAACCTGTCGGGCGTGGCCGGTTCCCGGATCACCGACCACCTGGTCCGAATCGACGCCGACCGCTATACGGAAGTGGACAGCCTGCTGATCCCGACCGCGGCGCTGCCTCCGGTCGAGGGTACGCCGCTGGACCTGCGCAAGCCGACGCTTCTGAGCGAAGGGATCGACAGCCCGTTCGGACAGATCGTGCTGGGCAGGGGCTTTGACCATAACTGGGCGCTGAACACGGGCGGCGATGTGGCGCGGCCGGCTGCCGGCGTGATACATCCGGGCAGCGGTATTGTCATGGATGTTTTTACGGACGAGCCGGGTATCCAGTTCTATTCCGGAAACGCGATGAGCGGTGCGGACAGGGGTAAATTCGGCGTCGTCTATCCGCACCGGGGAGCGCTCTGCCTCGAAACGCAGCACTATCCCGACAGCCCGAATCAGCCCGGCTTCCCGGGCACGGTGCTCCGCCCGGAAGAGCATTATCTGAGCCGGTGTATTTACCGGTTTTCCGTTCAATAGACGAATGTATGTTTACATTATAAAATAAGGAAAGTCATGAAACATATCATTTTTGCCTGTCTTTTGATTGCCGGCAACGCGCCGGCCGCGAATGCCCAGCAGGTGATCAAACTGTGGGCGGGAAATCCGCCGACCGACAATGGAATTACGACGGAGGAACATGAAGACGGGAATCACTGGATTACAAATGTCTCCTCGCCCGAACTGACCGTCTGGCTGCCCGAAAAGGGGAAAGGGAGCGGAAAAGCGGTTATCGTCTGTCCGGGTGGCGGATATGCCGGTCTGGCGTCGCACCACGAAGGAACGCTGGTGGCCCGGTGGCTCGCCAGCCAGGGGATCGCTGCCTTTATCCTGAAATATCGAATGCCGAACGGGCACAAAGAGGTCCCGCTGGAGGATGCGCAGCAGGCGATCCGCCACGTGCGCCGCCATGCCGCGGAATGGCAGATCCGGCCGGACAGGATTGGCATTGCCGGTTTCTCGGCCGGCGGACATCTGGCATCGACGGCGTCAACGCATTTTGCGGTAACCGACGGCGTCAGTTCCCGTCCCGACTTTACCGTTCTTTTTTACCCGGTTGTTACCATGGACGCGTCGACGCACTCCGGCTCGCGGACCAGCCTGCTGGGCGAACATCCTTCTCCCGCCGACCTGTATGCGTTTTCGAACGAGAAACAGGTGAATGTCAACACGCCTCCGGCTATTATCATGCTGAGCGACGACGACAGCGGCGTGCCGCCTGAAAACAGTATCCGCTATTATCAGGCGCTGAAGGCGAACGGTATCAGGGCTGCGCTGTACATTTTTCCCGTCGGCGGACATGGCTGGGGATGGAATGATGATTTTGCTTTCCACCGGCAATTCCTCGAATTGCTGGCCGTCTGGCTGGAAAATATTTGAAAGATGCGGCTATATGGAAATGATTCAATGCAAAGACTTCTCTCTGCATTGAATCATCAGGCGCCCGCAGTCGTGTCCGGAAGAGACCCCTGCCGGGAAAAAACGGCCCGCAACCTTTCGGAACACTTTTTACACCCTGTAGCAGGTCTCCCGCAGCCTGCGGGGAAGAATTTACACCCTGTAGCAAGTCTCCCGCAACCTGCGGGGAATAATTTACACCCTGTAGCAGGTCTCCCGCAATCTGCGGGGAACAATTTACACCCTGTAGCAAGTCTCCCGCAGCCTGCGGGGAATAATTTACACCCTGTAGCAGGTCTCCCGCAGCCTGCGGGGAACAATTTACACCCTGTAGCAGGTCTCCCGCAGCCTGCGGGAAACAATTTACACCCTGTAACAGGTCTCCCGCAACCTGCGGGGGACAATTTACACCCTGTAACAGGTCTCCCGCAACCTGCGGGGGACAATTTACACCCTGTAACAGGTCTCCCGCAGCCTGCGGGAAACAATTTACACCGTACAGCAAGTTTCCCGCGGCCGGCAGATGCCTTTTTTATCGCATACAACGCCTCTTCCGCAACCCTGCGGCAGGCGCTTCCAACAGACCGTCCGTCCCCGCAACGGCGCGGACCGTCTTATCTATCTCTTTAGTATTGAAATTTTGATTTGTCATTTTAAAATTGAACTGTATGGAATCATTCAAAGAAAGATTAGTCCGGGTAAGAACTCACCTCCTCCCGAATGAACTGCATTTTCGTTTT
>JAIRXI010000165.1 GCA_031268395.1 Tannerella sp.
AATCCAAAATCAAACCGACAGGGATATTCGACGGCTGCATAAAATGGCGCGGAAACTTGGTTATGAACTCAAAAAAACAGCTTGATTATGTGCTTGTTAGAACAACGTCATTGTAAGGAGGAACGACGAAGCAATCGCCGATACACCCAGGGATTGCTTTGTTCCTGCCAAGGACGAAAGGTTGACGGGCGGATATTCCGTTTGCGGCCGGCAGGCCGTCTTCTCTTCCGGACACGATGGGCGAAGCGTCCAATGGACATGTACACAATGCCCCCGTCGTTCATCGTTCATCGTTCATGAAGGCCCGTCCCGGCCAGGGACGGAATGTTGGTAGAAAACGGTCCGCCGCATAATCACCCGTCCCGGCTGGGACGGAATATGGAGGAAAAAGGGGGCACGGAGGACACCTGCCGGGCCTGTGTCCATCCGCTGTCTTGCCCTGCGCGAAATAAGGCCGTTCCGATCACATTTCGTCCCTGGCCGGGACGGGCCGTTTTGCGGCAGGCCGTCTTCTCTTCCGGACACGACGGGAGAAGCGTCTAATGGACATCTTGGGCTAATAACAAATGCGCCCATTCCTAACGTTTACGTTCCCGTATCTGCGTAAATCTTCCCAATCTGCGTCATCTGCGTGCGTTTGACGCGCTTCCCAACAGGCAAGTGTCAGGCACGACTGCCCAGTTCGATCACTTCGAGGTCTTTGACAGCGGCGCCGTCGATAACGAGGCGGACAAGCGTGCGCACCTGATGAAAGCCGCTTTTGCCGGCGGCGCCGGGGTTGATGTGCAGGCAGTCAAGACTCGGATCGAACATGACTTTCAGGATGTGCGAATGTCCGGCGACGAAAATGTCCGGCCGGGCATCAAACAGTTCGCCGCGGATGGACGGGTCGTAATGTCCCGGATAGCCGCCGATATGCGTTATCATCACCTGCCGGCCCTCCACCTCAAAACGGGCGGTCTTCGGATAGCGAAGCCGCAATTCCAGCCCGTCGATGTTCCCGTAAACGGCCCGCAGCGGCTTGAGGGCGCTCAGGCGGTCGGCGACCAGCTCCGAGCCGATATCGCCGGCGTGCCAGATCTCGTCGCAGCCGCCGAAATAGTCGACGTACCGGTGGTCCCACCAGGCATGTGTGTCCGAAATAATGCCGATTTTTGTCATTCCTTTTTTTTGATTCCGCAAAAATAGTTATATTTACGCGCTTTCGAATGGAATGTAATGGGAAAAACGTCTTATACCTATTTCAAGCGCGATGTGAGTTGGCTGTCGTTCAACTATCGCGTGCTGCTGGAGGCGGGAGACAGGACGTCTCCGGTCTACAGGCGATTGCTTTTTCTTTCCATCTACGCCTCCAACCTGGAAGAATTTTACGAAATACGGGTGGCGGAACATCGCGGCGCCATCATGCGGGGAAACTACGCGGCGGAGAGCGTCGAGGCCATCGAAGCCACGCTGGAGGAGATTACGGCGGAAGTAAACCGCCAGCAGCAGGCTTTTTACCGGCTCTTCCACGAAGACGTCCTGCCGGAACTGCGCCGCCAGGGGATTTACCTGTACCAGGAAGCCCGGCCGAAACCGTTTCACGAAGCGTTTGTGCGGAATTATTTCGATGAAGAGGTGTTCCCCTTCCTCTCGCCGGTGACGGTCGAGGAGGGCATCCGCACGTTTATCCGCGACCGCCGGCTCTACCTGGTGGTTCGCATGAGGAAAAAGACAACCCTCGAACCGCATTACATGCTGATCAAGATTCCGTATGCCAAAGTGCCCCGGTTCGTGCCGCTGCCGGCACACGGGAACGTGAACTATTACATGTTTATCGACGACATCATACGGGTGAACCTGCCTTCCGTTTTCCCGGGATACGAGATGGCCGGATGCTACAGCATCAAGATCTCGCGCGATGCGGATATTTACCTGGAGGAGGAGAATCCGGAAAATATGCTTCAGACCATCCGCCGGAAGGTGGAGAAGCGGAAGATCGGGGCGCTGAGCCGTTTCATGTACGACAGCGCCATGCCGCCCGACTTCCTGGCGACGGTATGCACGCTGTTCGGCATCGCGGAAGAAGACCTGGTGCTGGGTGGACGCTATATGAACCTGCAAGACCTGAGCCGGTTTCCCCGTCCGAAAGACGACAGGCCGGCGCAGGCCGCTCCACCGCCGATGCGCGTGCCCTGCCTGGACCGGATGGCGTCGGTCTTCCGGGCGGTGGAAAAGCGCGACGTCCTGCTGCATTTCCCCTACCAGTCGTTCGACTACCTGATCGGTTTCCTGACGGAGGCGGCGCTGGACCCGGAGGTGGAAGAAATCAAAATTACGCAGTATCGCGTGGCGGAGCACTCCGCCGTGATAGACGCGCTGATCGGGGCCGCCGGGAACGGGAAGCGGGTGACGGTCTTCGTCGAGTTGAAGGCCCGTTTCGACGAGGAAAACAACATGTCTACCGCCGAACGGATGGAGCAGGCGGGGATCAGGATCATCTACAGCATCCCGGGACTGAAGGTTCATGCGAAGGTGGCGGTGATTCTCCGCAGGGCGGGACTGCCCGGTTTTGCGTACCTCAGCACCGGCAATTTCAATGAGACGACGGCGAAGATCTATTCGGACATGGCGCTGCTGACGTGCCACAGCGCCATTGTTGCCGAAGTCCGGCAGGTGTTTTCCGTGCTGGAAAGCGAGCCGGTCCAGCCGCATTTTCACCATTTGCTGGTCGCCCGCTTCAACATGGTGCCGGAACTGGAGCGGATGATCCGGCGGGAAATCGACCACGTGAAAGCCGGCAGGAAGGGGCGCATTATTTTAAAGATGAACGGGCTGCATGACGAACAGATGATCGACGAACTGTACCGCGCCTCGGAAAGCGGCGTGGAGATTGACCTGATCGTGCGCGGGATCTGCTGCCTGGTGCCGGGTCAGCCCTACAGCCGTCATATCCGCATCACCCGCATTGTGGACATGTACCTCGAACATGCCCGGGTATGGTATTTCTATAACGACGGCGCGGAGGAGGTCTACCTTTCGTCGGCCGACTGGATGAACCGCAACCTGCGCCGCCGCATCGAAACGGCGTTTCCCATCCTCGAACGGAGCCTCAGACGGGAAATCCTGGATATACTGCACATCCAGCTGTGCGACAACGTAAAGGCCTGTTTCATTGACGAACGGCTGCACAACGTCTTCAAATGTGACCTGGCAACCGGACAGCCGCCCATACGTGCACAGGAAGCGATCTACGAATACATCAAACAGCATGGGAAATAAGGCATTGCCTGAGAATGAAGCCGCATCCGGACAGTGCCCCGTGCGGGGGAATCCGGATTTAATCGTATCTTTGCGCCGAAATTATTTAACAAATACATACTTTCTTATGAAGTTAATGCATTATATTTTAGCTATTATACTGTTTGGCCCTGTGAGCGGGTACGGACAGGAGAAACGGGTATCGCTGGTCGACCCGATGATCGGCACCACCCGGATGGGGCATACGTTTCCCGGCGCCTGCGTGCCTCACGGCGCCGTCCAGCTGAGTCCCGACACGGACACGATCCCGCACAACCTCGACGGCGTATATCAAAAGAACGTCTACCGCTACTGCGCCGGCTACCAGTACGACGATCCGACAATTGTCGGGTTCAGTCACACGCATTTCAGCGGCACCGGCCATTCCGATCTGGGAGACATCCTGCTGATGCCGGTCACCGGCAGGCCGAAACTGAATCCCGGCACGGCCGAACATCCGGAAACAGGCTACCGCTCCCGCTTCTCGCACGCCACGGAACAGGCGCAGCCGGGCTATTACGAAGTCCTGCTGGACGACTACCGGATCCGGGTACAGCTGACGGCCACCGAACGGACGGGTATTCATCGGTACACCTTCCCCGCCGGCGAAAAGAAACAGCTGATCCTGGACCTGGTCCACGGCATCTACAACTACGACGGCAAGACGCTGTGGGCGAACGTGCGCGTCGAAAACGACACGCTCCTGACCGGCTACCGCATCACCAACGGCTGGTCGCGCGTGAACTATACGTATTTCGCCATCTCCTTCTCCCGGCCTGTCGCGCATTACGGGTACGAAGACCGGGAGACGCCGAAGTATCCCGGCTTCTGGCGGAAGTTCCCCAGGACGGACTTCCCCGAAATCGGCGGACGGAAGATCGTCGCCTGTTTCGAGTTTGAACCTTCGAACACGCCCGAACTGGAAGTCCGGGTAGCGCTTTCGGCCGTCAGTACGGAGGGCGCCCTGCGCAACCTGGAGGCCGAAACGGCCGGCAAATCCTTCGACCGGCTCCGCGCCGAGGCGTCGGACAAGTGGGAAAAGGAACTGGCCTGCATGGAGGTACAGGGGTCGGACGAACGGAAGACCATGCTCTACACTTCCCTCTATCATGCGCTCATCCATCCGTCCCTTTACATGGACGTGGACGGAAACTACCGGGGTATTGACCACAATATTCACCGGGCCGAAGACTTCACCAACTACACCATCTTTTCCGTCTGGGACACCTACCGGGCGCTGCATCCGCTCTTCAACCTGCTCAACCGCCGGCGGAGCCGCGACATCGTCGAATCCATGCTGGCGCACAGTGCGCAGAGCGTACACGGGATGCTGCCGGTCTGGTCGCACATGGGGAACGAAAACTGGTGCATGATCGGCTATCATTCCGTCTCCGTCCTGGCCGACGCCATCGCCAAGGGCATTCCCGTCGACCGGGGAAGGGCGCTGGAAGCCATGCACCGCACGGCGAACGTGCCCTATTACGGCGGACTGGACGACTACATCCGCAGGGGCTATGTGCCGGTGGACGTGAAGGACGACGGCGCTTCCATGACCCTGGAGTATGCCTACGACGACTGGACGATCTGCCACACGGCACAGCTGGCCGGACGCTCCGACCTGGCCGAAACCTACCGGCAACGCGCCCTGAACTACCGCAACGTCTTCGATCCGTCGCTGCAGTTTGTCGGCGCCAGACTGAGCGACGGCAGCATGAAAAAGGATTTCAGCCTGCTGAGCACGCATGGCCAGGGATTCATCGAAGGCAATTCGTGGAATTATTCGTTCCATGTGCCGCATGACGTGAACGGCCTGATCCGGCAGATGGGCGGGGAGGCGCAGTTTGTCCGGCGGCTGGATTCGCTTTTCACGATGCACCTGCCCGACGAGTTTTTTGCCGAGACCGAAGACGTCACCGAAGAAGGGATCATGGGCAACTACGTCCACGGCAACGAGCCGAGCCATCACATTGCCTACCTGTATGCCTGGACTTCGCAGCCCTGGAAGACGCAGCACCGGATACGCGAGATCATGAACCGCATGTATCGCGAGGGCATCGCGGGCCTGTGCGGAAACGACGACTGCGGACAGATGTCGGCATGGTATATCTTCTCGGCGATGGGGTTCTATCCCGTCTGTCCCGGCTCCGACCAGTTTGTGCTCGGCGCGCCCTATTTCCCCTTCTTCAGGGTCAATCTGGAAAACGGGAAGTCGATTGTCATCAGGGCCGACGGGGTGAGCGACCGGATGTGCTATGTGAAATCCGTCAGACTCAACGGCCAGCCCTACCGGAAAGCGTACATCACGTATGACGACCTCAAGGACGGGGCGGAACTGACGTTCGAAATGAGCGCGAAGCCGAACAGAAAACGCCTTTTCAGCGAAGACGAAAAACCGTATTCCCTGACGAAATAGAAACAGACTGTTTTTGCAGGCATCATGAAAAGGAAAGCATTATTCATAGACCGCGACGGAACGCTGATCGTGGAGCCTCCGGAGACTTTTCAGGTAGACACCCTCGAGCAGCTTCGGTTCCTGCCGGGCGTGATCCGGAATCTGTACTTTATCAGCCGGCATCTTGATTTCGAACTGGTCATGGCCAGCAATCAGGACGGACTGGGAACGCCCGCCTGTCCGCAGGAGCGTTTCGATGCGGTGCAGGGAAAGATATTGCAGACGCTGGCGGACGAGGGGATTGTATTTAACGACATTCTGATCGATCCCTCGCTTCCGGAGGAACATTCGCCCGGCCGCAAACCGGGAACCGGCATGTTTGCGCGCTACCTGACGGGCGAATACGATCTGGCGCAGTCGTACGTGATCGGCGACCGGCCGACGGATGTGGAACTGGCGGAAAACCTGGGCTGCCGGGCCATCCTGATGGCTTCCGGCGGAGCAGAACCGCTGCTCTCCGGGGGTGGTACGTTTGTGGCCGACGGCTGGGACCGGATTGCAGAATATCTTTTTGCCGGCGAACGGACGGCCACCGTTCAGCGAACGACGCGCGAAACGGATGTTTTCGTATCCCTGAACCTGGACGGCGCCGGACGGACGGACATCTCTACCGGACTGGGCTTTTTTGACCACATGCTCGACCAGCTCGGCAAACATTCGGGCATGGACCTGACCGTCCGGGTGAAAGGCGATCTGCACGTGGACGAGCATCATACGGTCGAAGATACGGCGATTGCACTGGGCGAGGCGCTGGGCAGGGCGCTGGGCGACAGGCGGGGTACGGAACGGTACGGATTCTGCCTGCCGATGGACGACTGCCTGTGCCGCGTGGCGCTGGATTTCGGCGGACGTGCGTGGCTGGTGTACGACGTGGTGTTCAGGCGCGAAAAAATCGGGGATGTGCCGACGGAAATGTTTCTGCACTTCTTCAAGTCGCTGAGCGACGCAGCCCGGATGAATCTGAATATCCGGGCAGAAGGCGACAACGAACATCACAAGGCGGAAGGCATCTTCAAGGCGCTGGCCAGGGCCGTCAGAATGGCCATCAGGCGCGACATATACCGGTACGAATTGCCGAGCACGAAAGGAATGCTGTAATCCGTTTGATTATCCGGACACGGAGATACCCCTGCGGGACAGGGAACAGGAGGTTTGCCTGACCGGAACGCAGGTTATTTATATGTGTCGGCAAAACATTTTCGCCCTTCGACTGTTTATTTAGTGTATATGTTATGTCAGGAAGGAAGACCTTCGTTTTCCTGATCATGTTCACTTGACAGTCCGGCATTATATTTTTTTGTAATTGTTTTTACTTCATAGGCCCTCCGGATTTGGAAAGTGAATAAAAAACGCCGCTCCCGTGCTCAGACACGGAGCGGCGTTACCTGTTTCCTGATCGGCAAACAGCGGCAGGCAGCGCCGCCATTTATCCTCCCAATGTCCAGCTTCCCCGTCGTGTCCGGAAGAGGGCCTGCCGGTAAAAAACGGCCCGTCCCGGCCAGGGACGGA
>JAIRXI010000196.1 GCA_031268395.1 Tannerella sp.
CTCAACCCGCCGCGCTACTTCATCCACGCCATGCGACTGGTCTACCTCAAGGGCGGCACGTTTGCCGACCTGCTGACAGACTGCGGCGCCCTGCTGGGCTTCGCCGTGTTCTTCAACAGCTGGGCGGTGTGGAGCTACCGGAAGAGGGGATGAGGGAAATTTGGCAAACGGCCGGCAGGCAGCAAACGGAATATCCGCTCGTCAGCCCGTCCCGGCCAGGGACGGAATGTGATCGGAACGGCCTTGTTTCGCACGGGGCAAGACAGCGGATGGACACCGCCCCGGCAGGTATCCGCCGTGCCCCCTTTTTCGTTCACATTCCGTCCCGGCCGGGACGGGTGATGAGCCGTCATTGCAGGACAGCGTGCCGAGCAGGGGTGATTATGCTGCGGGCCGTTTTTTACCGGCAGGCCCTCTTCCGGACACGACGGAGGAAGCGTCTAATGGACATGTTGGGTTTATTTCGCATCACTTATGGGCAATCCCTGCAACAGTTCTCCTGTGTCGAGCTTGCCTGCTCTTTTCGTCTCCTGCTGTTCGTGAGGGCCGCAACCGGCGACGGGCCTGTCCGGAACGGCCATAACCGCGATGTACCCTGTCTTCTCCTGAAAGTTAAATATCATCAAACTGTTTGACGGGCGTTGAAATTTACGCTACGTTTGTGTCACGAATTACAGACAGAGTGTTACGAATTGGGGGCACCGCTTCCGTATCGGACACGTGTTTGAATGATGGCATGACGGCAGATCAGGCGGGGAGCCATCCATTTCAGGCAGGCAGTATGCTAATTTTACAAACGATAAAACAGACCAGATTATGGCAAAACGTTTTTTTCTTTTCGGTTTTTTGTTTGCCGTTTCGGCAAACCTTTCGGCGCAGGGGGATACCATTATCCGCCGGAGCATCGACGAAGTCGTGGTGACGGCCAACCGCGTCCGCACCAGTCGCAACAATGTCCCGATGACCGTGTCGGTGATCGGTCGCGGAGAGATTGAGGAAAGCAGCGAATCGGCGCTGCTGCCGGTGTTGAGCGGGCGCGTGCCCGGCATGTTCGTGACGCGGCGCGGAGTGGCCGGTTTCGGCGTCGGCAGCAGCGGCGCGGGCAGCATGACCCTGCGGGGCGTGGGCGTGGGCAACGAATTGCTGGTGCTTATCGACGGGCATCCGCAGTATATGGGGATCATGGGGCATCACATGGCGGATGCGTATGTGGCCTCGGATGTGGAACGGGTTGAAGTGATCCGGGGGCCGGCCTCCATTCTCTACGGTTCCAATGCCATGGGCGGCGTGATCAACATCATCACCCGCAGGCAGGAGACCGAAGGATGGAGCGTCAACGGACGGGTCATGTACGGCTCGTACAACACGCAGAAGTATCAGGCCGGCGCGGGCTGGAAGGGGGGACGGTTCAGCGGACTGGTATCCGTCAACCACGACCGTACGGATGGACACCGCCGGAATCCGTTCGACGGAGACCGCAAAAACGCCCGCTTCCACATCACCAACGGGTATGCAAAGCTGGGCTACCGGCTCTCCGACCGTTTCCAGGCGTGGGGCGACGCGAGCCTGGCGTCGTTCGAGACGCAAAGCCCGGGGCCGGCTTCCGATCCGCTGTTCGGCAACGTCGCCCATATCCTCCGGGGCGTGACTTCCGCGACGCTGGAGAATACGTTTGAAAAGAGCAGCGGCGCCTTCAAGGTCTTCTACAATTTCGGCGACCACAAGATTGACGACGGCTATTCGAACGGCGGCACGCCGAGCCTCTTCCATTTCCGCTCCGACGATCACAATTACGGCATTACCTGGTATCAGGCGTTCCGTTTCTTTGAAGGTAACCTGCTTACGGCCGGCCTCGACTGCAAGAACTTCGGCGGACGCGCACGGGATGCGTTCAAGGACAACACGACGCCGGACCGGATCTGGGCAGACACCTCGCTGTATGAACTGGCCGGCTACCTCGTGATGCAGCAGACCCTGTTCGATAAACTGACCCTGAATGCGGGCATCCGCCTGGAAAACAGCGAGCAGTTCGGCAGCGAGTGGATTCCGCAGGCCGGGCTGGCCTTCCGTCCCTTCCGCCATACGGTATTGAAAGCGTCCGTATCGAAAGGGTTCCGAAGCCCCAACATCCAGGACCTGTACTATCTGGCGGGCTGGGCGGGACATAACCCGGACCTGAAGCCGGAACGGATGAATAATGTGGAACTCTCTGCCGGGCAGTCTCTCGCGGACGGACGGCTGTCGGCCGAGCTGACCTGGTTTACCTCCAAAGGTTCCAGCCTTATCGTCGCCGACTGGTCGAACGGCTATCCTCCCACCAAATACAATTCGGGCGCGTTTAAAAACAGCGGCGTCGAATTTTCGCTGAACTGGAATGTGCTCAAAAATCTGCAATTCCACGGGAACTGTTCCTTCCTCCACATGGACCATATCATCGAATATTCCCCGGAACAGCAGCTGTACCTGTCGGCCTCCTACCGCTGGAAGAAATGGGGCGCCAGCGCCAGTTACCATTATGTGAAGGATCTCCACAACAACGTCGAGGACCTGGAGAGCAGCGTCTCCTACGGCTTGCTGGATGCCAGGCTTTCCTGCCGTCCGCTGACGTGGCTGGAGGTGTTTGTCAAGGGAGAAAACCTCACCGGACGCGCCTATCAGACCCGTTTCGACTATCCCATGCCCGGCGCCACGGTGTTCGGAGGCATCAGCGTTTCACGGAAATAATCCCTCCACACCATGTCACGCTTTACCACTTTACTGATGCGCCGCTTCCGGACTGTCCGGACCTGCTGGCTGGCGGGCTGCCTGTGTGCGGCGGCCCATTCGGGGAAGGCCCGGTTTCATGTGCTGATCGATACCGACGGAGCGGCCGACGACCTGCGCACCATTTGCATGTTGCTGGGTAACCGCGAGGTGGAAGTCCTGTCCGTCACCGCTTCGGAAGGCGCCCTGACGCCCGCCGGCGCGGCGCGGCAGGCAACGGCCCTGCTGCGTCATTTCCATCACGAAGGCATCCCGGTGGGGACGGGGCGTCTGCTGGGCGTGCCTCCTCCTGCCTGGCGATCCCATTCGGAAGCGGCATGCTGGGGCGATACGGCGTGCCTGACGGTTTCGCCGCAGCAGGCGGCAGACCTGCTTGTCCGCACGATTGAAAATGAGGACGAACGGGTGACGGTGGTCTGTCTGGGCACGCTCACCAACCTGCACGATGCGCTGGAGGGACGGCCCGAACTGAAGGAACGCATCGAGCGGGTTATCTGGTACAGCCGTTCGGCGCAGCCGCTGCAGGGCGCCAACTACGACGCCGACCCCGTCTCGGCCGGTCGCGTGCTGGCTTCGGGCATACCCGTCCGCATTATCTCCGCGAACAGGCAGCATCCCCTTCCGGTGGACGGGGCGTATCTGGAGGCGATTTCGGGCATTGAAGGGGAATACGCCCGGCATATCGTCCGGATGCATGGCAACGGGGCATACCGTCCCGCTGTCGCGTCCGGACACATGCAGGCATGGGACGACTGGACCGCCGTTTACCTCTTTGCGCCCGAACTGTTCGACAGCGTCGCCGTGGCGCCCGCCGTCTCCGCCCACCGTCCGGCGGATGCCCCGTCCGTTGCCCGGGCTACGGATGCCATTGTCCGGATACTGACCGGCAGGCCCGACAGCGAGAGCCGTGTCTTCTGCGGTTTTCCCGAAGACCCCGGCCTCTATGCCGGAGACGTTGCGCCGGCCGTGCGTGACGCCATCGCGCGACACGGACGGAGCGAATGGCGGGCGGGCGTGCTGGCCAATGAACTGCACGGGCATCTGGGCATTTACGCCATCGTCGGCGTGAAGATGGGCATTCGCGCCCGCGAATATTTCAACATTGGCGTGGACGACATCGAGGTGACGAGTTATGCCGGTTTGCAGCCGCCCGTCAGCTGCCTGAACGACGGCCTGCAGGTCAGCACCGGCGCCACCCTCGGTCACGGGCTTATCCGCGTCCCGACGGATCGGGACGTCCGCCCGGAAGCAACCTTTGCCTTCAAGGGCCGGACGCTGCGCCTGAAGCTGAAACCGGCATACGCGCAGCAAATCCGCCGGGACGTGGAGGAGGGCATCCGACTGCATGGCAACCTCACCGAAGCCTACTGGATGCATGTCCGCACACTGGCCCTCCGCTACTGGCAGACGTTCGACCGCCATGAGCTGTTCGAAATGCAGGAAGACGGAACATCGGGGCTTCCCGTACAGCCATCTCTCATGGAATAATCCCAACATGTCCATTACGCATTTTCCCGACGCCGCAAGGCGCCACTCCGTGCCCTCCTTTCTTTATAATTAAACACGGAGAGCACGGAGACACGGAGACGGTGATCACGTTTTCCCTCCGTATCTCCGTGTCCTCCGTGTTTGAATGAATAAAGAAAGAGCACGGAGAAGCGCCTGACGGCGCCGGGAAACGAACGCGGAGCAGGGTACGTAAGGACATGTTGGAATAAAAGCGGTCGGACGGACGGGGATGGGGCTGTCTCCCAAGTCCCGATTCGTGATTGCGAGTTCCTGCCCCGGTTTCGCCGGTGGTAAAATGGGAAAAAGACGGTCGGTTAATATGCGTAT
>JAIRXI010000203.1 GCA_031268395.1 Tannerella sp.
GTCGTCTATCTGCATATCACACAGGTTTCAAAAGGGAGTTACAGGGTAAAATGCATCCCTGTCTGTCCGGAAGCCGGCGCCATGCGCGAAGGGCTGATTACGCAAAAATATGTGGAACTGCTGACGGAAAACATCACCGAACAACCCTACGGCTGGCTGTGGACGCACCGGCGGTGGAAAAAATGAAAATGCGGACTTCGGAGCCGGAAGGAGATTTTAATCCGGCCGCCGTTTCCGTCGACCGCATGAAACGTCCGCCGTCAGGGAGACAGGGGCGCCAAAGCGGTGTCCGTCCATCCGGGCCGTACCGGCATTTCCCTCCGAATGCCCGTACCTCCTTTTGTGCGGGGAATTTACTTTTGTATGCGATCGCTCCGGCCGGTTCCGGCGAATGTTACATCTATTCCCCCGTCGTTTTTCACTTTCCGACCGACGGCAAATCCCCGTGTCTTCACTTTTCCGGTGACAAATTCGGGAATATTGAAGGATTTCATGAAAGAAGGATAGAAATCGACGTCCTCCTGCGGAAGCAGGAAAGGCTTCGACGCCACGCCGGCGGCATCCACATACGCCAGGTACGGACGTGTATAAAGCCCGTCCATGCGGCGACTGCTGAAAACGACCCATCGGCTGTTGCTGCTCCAGGAATGATAGCTTTCGACTTCGTCGCTGTTCAGCGCATCCAGCGGACGGACGGTCCCGTCGCTCAGGTTCAGCAGATACAGATCGGCGTCCCGGTGCCAAATGGAGAAATTTCCGTAACCGGCCAGCGTAAACATCAGGAATTGCCCGTCGGGCGAAACGCGCGGAAACGATACGCTCTTCTGATGCGCTCCGGCATGATAGAGCGTGTCTACTTCCGTCCCGAACTGCCGCCGTTCCGGATCGAACGCGATGGAACACAGGCTGTATTTTACCTTTGCATATCCTCCCGGCATCCCGAACGTGTCGGACGAGCAGAAGAAGAGCGTGTGTCCGTCCGGCGAAAATGTGGGGAAGGTTTCAAATGCTTTCGGCGAAAACAACTCCGGCGCAGTGACGATTTCATGTTTTTCCACATCATACACGACCACGTCCGAAGCCAGGTCAAACACTTCGATGCGGTTCCGGTCGGCGGTATGAAACAGCTGTTTTGTGTCGTTCACCGAGAAGGCGACATACCTGCCGGACGGATGCCAGGAGGGATAGACCAGCGCCGAGAGGGTCTGTTCCGTTTTGGTATTCAGCTTTTCCATACGGTCGCCGTCAATCAGCACCGTACAGGGAAATTTTTCGCGCATGTGAAACAGCATTTTTTCCGGATTCTGCATGCAAAACGAATGACAGTTCATGCAATTGAACTGCGTCTGCCGGTTGGTCACGATGGCGCTTTCCCGGAAGCTTTCCAGGTGACGCTGGTAGAGACCCATTTCATTCCAGACTTCATAACCCGGTTCGATCAGGCGGTAGACGATGTAAGGATCTGCCGGCTCCTGCGCTACCTGCCAGCGGAAAGGCGCATAGGCGACCCATTCGCCATCCGTCCTGACCGTCACCGTCACGCGGATCGCCCGGCCGGCCCGGCCGTCCATCAGTTTTTTCCATGCCGCAGGTGAAACGGCAAACTGCCCGTTTTTCGCCTTTACGTTCACCGCCGGTCCGTCTTCCGCTTCAAACGTGGCATACGCCTGTTCGTACCTGCACGTATCGGCCAGTTTGAAATGGAGCGGAGCCATGTTATACGGAATGGTCACATCCACATAATCTGGAAACAGGGGCGGTTTTGTTTCCAGCGTCCGGCCGGCCGGAGGCAGCCCGGAACAGGATGTCATTCCCCATACGGTCAGGAGAAGAGCGCAGACATGTCTGCTTTTCATCATCATAGTTATCATCATTCTATTTGCTGTTTATTCCGTTTCCCTGAACATGAAATAATACCAGTAGGTATCGCCAAATTCCGGTTTCAGTAATGCGGGCAGCCGGGCGGGGCGGTTTCTGCCGGCCAGTACGGCTTGCCGGAATTGCCGGTAACGCCTGAGCGTCGACTCCGTAACCGGCCATGTTTCCAGGTATGCCGGATTTTGTTCCGACAGGATAATCACGGCCTCCTGATACGACGCCGGCAATTCCGGAAGTAAATCCGTTCCGCCATACGTGTCAATGAAGGTTTTGAAGCGTTCCATGTCCTTAGCCAGCAGATACAGGGCGCCCACGTATTGCATGGTGACCCGATGCGCCGGATTTTGCTCCGCGATTTGTTTCAGTTCCAGGTCCAGGGAGGACATTCCGGCCAGGAAATCCGTTTGGGGAAGACATTTCCGTTTCAATCCCAGTACGGGATCGGCGGCAACGGCTTCATCATTCCACAGAAAACGGCGCTGTTCCTGCGCCCATTTCCGGTAATACCGGGTCTGTTCCAGCAGCGAGATATATTTTTCAGCTACGGAATATGCGCCGTAAATCAGATTCGTCTGCACCATCCGCCGCACCATCCACGGATTGCCCGCACTCTGAGCACATACATTCACTTCAAATGCCATCCGCTGGGACTGGGCAATGTGTCCCATGGAAAAATACAGGTCGCTCAGCAACGCCGACACATGTACCGTCCGGCTCCACGGCAGGCAGAGACCTTTTTCTCCCCGCTGATCAAAAGCAAACATCCGCCCGGCCAGTTCATTCTTTTCGGCCAGGGCGATATTTAAACAGCATTTGTACAGATAGTTCGACAGGCTCCCATCGCACCGTTCAATGATGCGGTCCCACTGTTCCGTCCGCATGTAATAGCTTAATTCCTTGAAAAATTCAGCCTTCGGACGGAAACAGGCTTTCGTTCCGTATCCCGTTATTGCGGCAATCAGCCCGATCTGGCAAAGGACAACGGCCGGTTTCCATCCTTTCCGCACGTTTCCCGTTTTCCGCAAAGCAAACGCAAGCAACAGGAGCGCCGGCAGACAAACCCATGACAGGTAAAGGATGATGCCCGGTTGAAGGCGGGCGTCGAAATAACCGTCCGGCAAAAGCAGGAAACGGTAATCGCCCGCCACAGAGCAGTATATGCTTCCTGCAGCCAGCAGGGTCACGCTTATCAGCGGAAAAATGAAATACCGGAATCGGGTAAAACGGTTCAACAGTTCCCAGAGCAGGATACAGACGGCAAACAGCATGGCAACCGCTCCCGCCAGCCACCACAGCACGACGGACATAAACAGGGCATAAAGGGCGCGAAGACGTATCCCCGAAATGCGGAAACACGGATATAACGCCGCCAGCATCAAGCCGTAAGCGACCGTTCCGGAACAGGAATAATTCGTGTCGAAATGCACAAAAAGCAGCGCTACCACTGGCTAGAGGCCTGACGGATAAAGGGGTACGGAAGGCGCCGCCCGCTTGAGGATGGCGGCCGTCAGCAAGCCGATGCCGGTGAACAGTACACTCATGCTCAGAGCGCCTGCGTAAGGATGAACAAAAAACTGAATCCCGTATTCCGTCAGTAACCTGACCGCGCCTGCCGGCTGCATTCCCACGGAAAGCAAATAGGAACGACTGTACAAAAACAGCTGCTCCTGTTCGATATAAAGGAAATGGAAGGCCCCATAGCGCTGAAGTCCCCAGAACAGGGCCACAAAAACAGTCGGCCAAAAGACGGCGGGTGAAGTCAGCCGCGAGAACAGGGAATGTGAAGTCATGGATTTACCGGATATGCGTACCACTGTTTTTCCGGATACCGGAGGCGTTGGTGATAATCACTTGACTTACGCCTGCGTCGATTGCCTGAAAGGCATTTTCCAGTTTCGGAATCATTCCACCCGTGATGATACCCTGTTCCCTGTATTGCCGAAACAGATGCCTGTCCATTTCCGCAATTACACTGCTCCCGTCGGCTTCATTCATCAGGACGCCACTCTTTTCAAAACAATACATCAGCGTCACCTCAAACTTTCCAGCCAGCGCTTTTGCCGTTTCTCCGGCAATGGTATCCGCATTGGTATTCAACAGATGTCCCTGTCTGTCGTGTGTCAGCGGCGACAGCACGGGCACTGTACCCTGTTGCAGAAGCGAAGTCAGCACATCGGCATTCACTTCCTTCACGTCACCGACAAAGCCATAGTCAATCGTTTCTACCGGTCGTTTTTCGGAGCGAATCACATTCATATCCGCGCCTGTCAGTCCGACGGCATTGATGTCCAGCGCTTGCAGCCGGGCGACAATTGTTTTACTGATCCATCCGGCATATACCATTGTAACGATTTTCAGCGTTTCCGCATCCGTAATGCGCCGTCCCTCCACCATCCGGCTTTCGACCCCCAGCGCCGAAGCCAGTTGGGTCGCCAGCCGTCCGCCTCCGTGGACCAGGATTTTATAACCCTCCATCACCGAGAAATCAGCCAATAAACCAGTCAGTTGACGCTCTTCCTCAACGACTTTTCCTCCTACCTTGACGACAGTAAGTTTTTCCATGTGATTTTTTTCGCCAAATGTAGGAAAAAAATGAAAGAAATGCGTACATTTGCGCCCACAAAATTATTGGCGGTAGTAGCTCAGTCGGTAGAGCATCAGCTTCCCAAGCTGAGGGTCGCGGGTTCGAATCCCGTTTACCGCTCAAACTCTTAAACGCTTTAAATTAACGATTTGAGGCGTTTTTTTTCTTCAACACTATTTGGCAATCGCAAAAAACGGCTCACCAGCAACCCCCTGTGTTTTATCTGTATGAAAAGAGCTATAACTTTGCAGCCAAAAACACGAAGTTATGTTAGAGGAATTAATCAAGTATGTATTACCGGGGGAAGTGGTAAATTACTGTGAATGGTCAGACATCAAACCAGAGGGCGAAGAGTTGCATCTTTATCTTGATGAATGGGATATTGTTCCCGGAGCGTATGAACAAATATCATTATCAAGTAATGGATTTTGTTTGTTGTTCGATATTTTATAATAAATCA
>JAIRXI010000288.1 GCA_031268395.1 Tannerella sp.
CTCAAAACCGTCAAACTCGCCTCGGCACACTACTACGACCACCTGCCGACCGAAGGCAACGAAGGCGGACAGGCCTTCCGCGACATCGCGCTCGAAAAGCAGGCCCTCGACGAAGCCTGTCGCATCGGCCTGGGCGCGCAGTTCGGCGGCAAGTACTTCGCTCACGACATCCGGATCATCCGCCTGCCGCGTCACGGAGCCTCGTGCCCCGTCGGCATGGGCGTGTCGTGTTCGGCCGACCGCAACATCAAGGCAAAAATCAACCGCGACGGCATCTGGATCGAAAAACTGGAAGACAATCCCGGACGCTTCATCCCCGAAGCGCTGCGCCGGACGGGCGAAGGAAAGGCCGTCCGCATCGACCTGAACCGTCCGATGGCCGAAGTCCGGCAGGAACTGGACAGGTACCCCGTCGCCACCCGACTGTCGCTGAACGGCGTCATCATCGTCGGCCGCGACATCGCCCACGCCAAACTCAAGGAACGCCTCGACCGCGGCGAAGGGCTTCCGCAATACCTCAAAGATCACCCGATCTACTATGCCGGCCCGGCCAAGACGCCGGCAGGCATGGCCTCCGGTTCCTTCGGCCCTACAACCGCCGGGCGGATGGATTCGTACGTCGACCTGTTCCAGTCGCACGGCGGCAGCCTGGTGATGATCGCCAAGGGAAACCGCAGCCAGCAGGTGACCGACGCCTGCCGGAAACACGGCGGCTTCTACCTGGGCAGCATCGGCGGACCGGCAGCCGTCCTGGCGCTCGAAAGCATCAAAAAGGTGGAATGTCTCGAATATCCCGAACTGGGAATGGAAGCCATCTGGAAAATCGAAGTGGAAAACTTCCCCGCCTTTATCCTGGTGGACAACAAGGGGAACGACTTCTTCAAACAGTTGTAGGCGGTCGCGCTGCCGAAACAGTCAAATGCGCGCAGATGACGCAGATGTTGAAGATTTACGCAGACAGCGAAAACCGACAGGCATGGGCACCTGAAATCTGCGGACATCTGTTCAATCTGCGTCGTCTGCGTGCGTTTGACACCGTACCGGGAACGTTTGTCGCAATGAAAACGAATATGTATCTTTGCAGCACATAAAAAAATGTTATGACCGAAAAAGAATTGAAACAGCTGATTAAAGACATAAGATCTTTTTCGAAAAAGCTGGATACGCCTGAAAAGGCCCGCGAATTTTTGATGAGTGCAGGCATAGTGGATAAAGACGGAAACTTGACGGAGCCATACCGGCCAACAGGAAATGAAGAAGATGAAATTTCCTACCGTTATCCGTCCGGACGCAAAAACATCAATCGCAGTGTATACGAAAAGCCGTAATTTAGTCGTCGGATTTCACGGATGCGACGGCTCCGTACGGGACACGATTATTGCCGGAAAATCGTTTATGAAGAAAAGCAATAACGTTTACGACTGGCTGGGGAACGGTTTCTATTTTTGGGAAAACAACTTGTCGCGCGCTTTGATTTTTGCCGAAGAAAAACGGGAAAGAGAACCCCACAAAATAAAAGAACCGGCCGCAACAGGCGCCTTCATCGACCTGGGATACTGTTTTGACCTGCTGGACGCCTCCTGTCTTTTCTCGCTCAGGGAATATTATTCTCTGTTGAAAAATCTGTATGAACAGCAGGGCATACCGATGCCGGTGAACTCTCCCGCCGGAGAATCGTTCGACCTTTTGCTCAGAAAATTGGACTGTTCGGTAATTGAAACGGCTCATGCGTTCAAGCGTAAAAATAACAGTCCGGCTTACGATTCCGTGCGCGGCGTGTTTTGGGAAGGCAAAGAACTCTATCCCAACGCCGGTTTCAAGGAAAAGAACCATATCCAGATCTGTGTGCGCAATCCAAATTGTATCAAAGGTTTTTTCCTGCCGAGAGAAAGTGATTTCCACCACCCGATTCCCTGATGATTTAATTTACCCACAATAAAACAATTTCCCATGACCAAAAAACTGACTGTTCCTTTTCTCCCGGCGCTGGACGGGGTTGCTCTGCCGGAGGCTGGCGCGCTGATGGAGTCGGAAGCCGTGCGCGAGAGCATCGACATACTGAACTGGCGGGCCGCGTTTCCCTACAAGCCGCTTGTCGCGTTTGACATTGCGCGGGGCGCGGCGGACGTATACCTCCACTATTTTGTGCGGGGGCTGTCCCTCCGCGCAACGGCCGACCGCGACGGCATTTTTGTGCACGAAGACAGCTGCGTAGAATTTTTCATGCGCAGGGACGGCGAGATGAACTATATTAACTTCGAATTTAACTGCATCGGGACGTGTTACGCCTGCCGCCACACCTCGCGCGAAGCGGGCATACCCCTTACGGCGGAGGAATTTCGGAGCATCCGCCGTCATGCAAGCCTCCGGAGCGGGGCCTTTGCCGAAAAACGCGGGCTTCATGCCTGGGAACTGACGGTTGCGATCCCTTTCCGCGTGATGGGGCTGGACCCCGGCAACCTGCCGGAACGGATTTTCGGAAACTTCTACAAGTGTGCCGACGGGACGGATCACCCGCATTACGTCACCTGGAGTCCGATCGATCTGCCCGAACCGAATTATCACTGTCCGTCGTTTTTCGGAGAAATCCGCCTCCGCTGAATACATCACGCGGGAAACCGGCAGCAGAGGGCATCGGGACGTCCGGCCCGGGACCGCCGGGATTCCGTCCGATGGAAAGAGGTTAATTAAAAAAACATATCATTGCGTCATTCATAGCCAGACAGAAAGTAAACCCGACATGAAAGGGACAAAAACATTCATTACATCCTGCCCCGCTTCGGGCAACGGTTCCCGCGGCTTTTT
>JAIRXI010000324.1 GCA_031268395.1 Tannerella sp.
GTCGTAAAATTCCCCCAGATAGCCGTATACCGTTTTGGCAAAAATCGAGTCGTGCCTTACCGTGGACGCCGTCACCGGGAACGTATCCGCATACACCGTGATCCTGTCTTCGTCCGGCAGGATATTCGAGCCTATCAGATTCGTGGCATCGCTGCAACTCCCCAGGACCATTCCTGCGGCAACGGCACAAATCCATACGAATTGTTTGATATTCATTGTTTTTTTATTTGGATTCCATTACTAAATCATAAAACTCATTATACGCGCCGATATACGTTTCGGGCGCTTGATACGGCAGGAAGCGTTTCCTGATGTTCGAGATATGGGTGGTGATTTCGGGGGCGATTTCGGGACTGCCCAGAATCACCGCGTCCGCAAACTGGACAGCCAGTTTGGTCAGGGAAAGGAAATCGGGCGTTGCAATGATTTTCGTGTCGCTTTCGGTTGCGCCGTCCTGTTTCAGTTTCTTCTTCAAGTCGTTTGCGAACGCAGACTGGAACGTGCTTTCGTAAACGGAATAAATCACTTTCGTGCGCGAAAAGCAGGGGTCGTCTGCATACATTCGCTTCAAATACATGGGCGCCAGCGCCGTGAGCCATCCGTGACAGTGAATCACGTCCGGTATCCAGCGTAGCTTTTTGATCGTTTCGAACACGCCCCGCACATAGAAAATCGCACGTTCGTCGTTGTTTGCAAAGCCCTCTTCCTTTTCGTCAAAAACAGTTGCCTTCCGGTAGAAAAAATCATCATTATCAATAAAATAAACCTGCATACGGGCAGACTGAATTGATGCGACCTTAATGATCAGCGGATGGTCGGTGTCGTCAATAATCAGGTTCATTCCCGAAAGCCGGATCACCTCGTGCAATTGATTCCGCCGCTCGTTGATACAGCCATATTTGGGCATGAAGGTTCTGATTTCCCTGCCCAATTCCTGTATTCCCTGCGGCAGGTCCCGGCATATCGTGGCAACCTCTGATTCCGAAAGATAAGGAGTAATTTCTTGGGTTATAAATAAAACTCGTTTGGCATCCATTTTTAATTCTGAAATTCTTGAGTATATAAAATTCGGGTACAAAGATAGTAAAAAATCTGACACCTGCTTCATGCAGTTCCATCAAAACAATTCCTAATAAGTGTAATTTCCTCGTAAAAATGCAGGCTGTTATGAATTTATTTTGTTGCTTTGCAGTCGGTTTTGAATGGATGGCCCGGCCTGACGGACAGGCGGGTAAGATACAGTAAATATGAAGCTTGTAAGAAAAATTCAGGAATTGCGGGAAGCGCTGGCACGGGAAAGGCTGGCCGGAAAACGGATTGGCTTTGTCCCGACGATGGGCGCGCTGCACGGCGGACATATAAGCCTGGTGGAACGGTGCCGGGCGGCGAACGATGTCTGCGTGGTCAGTATTTTTGTGAATCCGACACAGTTTAACGACCGTCGCGACCTGGCCGCCTATCCGCGTACGCTGGAGAAAGACAGCGAGTGGCTGGATGCGGCCGGATGCGATTACCTTTTTGTACCGTCGGAAGAGGAGATGTACCCGGAACCGGATACGCGCGTGTTCGAACTCGGCACGGTGGCACGCGGAATGGAGGGCGCTTTCCGGCCCGGCCATTTCAACGGCGTCGCCCAGATCGTGAGCAAACTGTTTCGGGCGGTCGAACCGGACAGCGCCTGTTTCGGCGAGAAGGATTTCCAGCAGGTGGCCGTCGTCCGGGAGATGGTGCGGCAACTTGGCCTGCCGGTCCAAATTGTAGCCTGCCCCATTCTCCGGGAACCGGACGGGCTGGCCATGAGCAGCCGGAACGTGCGCCTGACGGCCGGACAGCGTCGAATGGCGCCGCTGATTGCCGCCACATTGAAAGAAAGTCGTACCTTTGCCGCCGGAAAAAGCGTGCGCGAAGTGAGGGAACGGGTAACAGACTCATTGAACCGGCCTCCGCTGCTGCGCGTGGAATATTTTGAAATTGTAGACGGAACCACCCTTTTGCCCATCCGGCAGTGGAACGAATCGGCTGAGCCGGTCGGCTGCATTGCCGTCTATTGCGGAGAGGTTCGGCTGATTGACAATGTGAAATATGGACAGGAAGCAATGAATGAGCATAACAGTAATTTAACGTAACCACGTGTATATCGAAGTTTTAAAATCGAAAATCCACCGGGTGACCGTGACGGAGGCCAACCTGGACTACATCGGAAGTATCACGGTTGATGAAAATCTGATGGATGCGGCCAACCTGGTCGAGTATGAGAAAGTATGCGTGCTGGACAACAATAACGGCGAACGGTTCGAGACGTATGTGATCAGGGGCCGGCGCGGTTCGGGCGTCATTTGCCTGAACGGTGCGGCGGCCCGCCGCGTATTGCCCGGCGACGTGATCATCATCCTTTCGTATGCGCACATGGACGCGGAGGAGGCCAGAACCTTCCGTCCGGCGGTGATTTTCCCCGATACGGCTACCAATCAATTGACCTGACGGATCCCCGCTGCCGGAGCCGGGGCGTCGACCGTTGACCCCATGTATACGAACAGACATATCTGGAAGATAAGTTATCCGATTTTTTTAAGTCTGCTGGCCCAGAACGTCATCAACGTGACGGATACGGCTTTTCTGGGGCGCGTGGGCGAGGTAGAACTGGGCGCTTCGGCGATGGGCGGCCTGTATTACATTTGCATTTTCACCATTGCCTTCGGGTTCAGTACGGGGTCGCAAATCCTGATCGGCCGGCGCAACGGCGAACGCAACTGCGAGGCGGTGGGGCCGGTAGTGATTCAGGGCGTCTTTTTCCTGATCGTACTGGCGGCGGTGATTTTCCTCTTTTCACGCCTCATGGCAGGCAGCCTCATGCGGGCGCTGATCTCGTCGGAGGCCGTGCGAACGGCCACCCTCGACTTTCTGGACTGGCGCGTCTACGGTTTCTTCTTTTCGTTCGTGAATGTCATGTTCCGGGCGTTCTTTGTGGGGATTATCCGCACAAAAGTGCTGACATGGAATGCACTGCTGATGGCCGGGATCAACGTCATCCTGGATTACCTGCTGATTTTCGGACATGCCGGACTGCCCCGGATGGGCATTCAGGGCGCCGCGATTGCTTCCGTCATTGCCGAAGGCGCTTCGGTCGTTTTTTTCCTGGTCTACACCCTCCTGACCGTCGACCGGAAACAGTACGGGCTGCACCGCATCCCTGCGTTCGACCCCGTGCTGCTGAAACAGGTCCTGAACATATCCGTCTTCATGATGATGCAGCAGTTTGCGTCGATGAGTACTTTTTTCCTGCTCTTCATCGTCGTCGAGCGTCTCGGACAGCGCGAACTGGCCATCGCCAACATCATCCGCAGCGTCTATGTGGTGATGTTTATCCCCGTCAATGCGCTCGCCACAACAACAAACACGCTGGTCAGCAATATCATGGGAGAAGGCAGGGTGTCGCAGGTCATTCCGCTGATCCGGCACATGGTACGGCTTTCCGTCAGTCTCATGGCCTGTTTTTCGCTGCTCCTGTGTATTTTCCCGCGTGCCGCGCTGTCGATTTATACGAACGATGCCGCCCTGCTGTCGGATTCGATGCCGTCGCTCTACGTGATTGCCGTCACGGCGCTGGTCTGTTCGATGGCCTCCGTGGTTTTCAACGGCCTGTCGGGTACGGGCAACACCCGTCCGGCGTTTGTGATCGAACTTGGCGTACTGGTGATTTATCTGCTTTTCATCTATGTGGCGGGCGTACAGCTGCGCCAGCCCGTACACATCTGTTACCTTTGCGAATTTGTTTATTTCCTGCTGCTGCTGACCGGCTGCGTGCTGTATTTCCGTTTCGCCGCATGGGAAAAGAACGAGATGCTTCGCTACCATGAACGTCCTTAACGATGAATGATGAACGATGAACGATGAACGGGGTTTGACCGTCAGGGCATTCATATTCGTATGCTATGGATAACAACTCCTGCGGAGTAAACGGCAAACCTTCGTTTCGGACAGACCACCTCATTTCCACCTGATTTTAATAACAAAACAACCTCAGTAGCGGCAGGCAAGCAGTGATATATACGGATGGACCTCATTACCTCCTTATCGCCGGTTCCAAAGAATAAGGTAATGAGGTGTTGCCGGAGGGTTCATGCCTGCTGAGGTTGTTTTGTTATTAAAAG
>JAIRXI010000348.1 GCA_031268395.1 Tannerella sp.
TTCTTTTGTCATAACTGTTACTATTTTAATTATTTGACAAATGTATTATTTTTTTGCGACAATTTGAAATGCACCCTTCAATATCGGCTGTCCGCTAAAATTTGTACTTTTGCTCATAGTTTATTTTGTTTTGTAGTGATTACAAAGATAACCTCCGAGCGGGGATACTCAATACTCCTCGCTCTTTATTTTTTTACCGGACAGTAATGATTGTTTTTTAGTAATTTGTCCTACTGCTGTCCGCCTTTGTCTGCATACCTGTTTTCAGGGGTTGAGAGAGTACAAAAACAATGTTATCGGAATGTATATTGAAACCTTACTTATTACAGAACGGGAACTTATGGAAATAATAATTTTAGCTAATTTATGACACTGCCGTTTTTTTCTCGGCTAAGGTCCAACTTTTTTATTTATTGACATTAATAATTACAATTTGATTATATCGAAGAGATTAATTAATGCAACATCAGGAGTTCTGGATATAAAAAACGACCATTTGAAGTTTGAATGGCATCCGGTCGCCTGCCGTCAATCTATGATTCCGATTTCCCGGAACCAGTCTTCCGCCCGGTCCGGCCAGCTATTCACAACGGCTCCCGTATCGCGCAACCCGTAACCGTGTCCTCCGCGGTGGTAAAGGTGCATCCAGACAGGAACGCCGGCTTCCTTCAGCGCATAATAATAAAACAAGCTACTGTTGATGAACGAACGGTCGTCTTCGGTTTGAATCAGCATTGTTGGCGGCGTTTTGGAGGAGACCTGTATTTCCGGGGCCAGCCGAAAATTTTCCCCGTCCAGATATGCCGGATAAACCAACAGGCAAAAATTCGGCCTGCAACTCATCCCGTCAGCCTCATCTACCGGCGGATATGTACGTCTGTCAAACGAATTGCAGGCCATTACCGACAAATGTCCACCTGCCGAAAATCCCATTACGCCAATGCGATCCGGGTCAATATTCAACCTGTTCGCATTGGCCCGAACATAACTGACTGCCCGCTGCAAATCTTGCAACGGCGCTTCATGTCTTTTCTGTCCGGGAGGCGGAGGCACCCTGTATTTCAGCAAAACGGCTGTAATGCCCAACTCGTTCAGCCAAAGGCATACTTCATCTCCTTCCAAGTCATACGCCAATACGCCATATCCACCGCCGGGACAAACGATGACGGCCGAGCCGCTTGCCACTTCTTCGGAAGGCTCATAAATCGTAACGGTCGGCTCGCAGACGTTCGTGATACGCAGCACGGTTTCATTTGCTACCCGGTTGCCATTTTCATCTGCCACTTCTTCCAACGTGACCGTACTGCCCGGAACTCCTTCAGGAAACAGCCTGATCGTTTTTTCCTGTGCGGCGGAAGAAAAAAACAGACTCATAACACAAAGAGAGATAAAACCCTTTTTTTTCATCGTTCATACACGTGGATCATTCACAAAATAAAACTGTAAAAATCAAAGCAGAGGAAAAGCAATTTTCCCGCTCTATTTCATCTCTTTTTCCTCCTGCATATCCAATTCGTTTTTTCCCCCGTCATAGAATTTATATTCCAGAAAAGCCAGGCTTTGATCTGGAATGATTTTCATCCCGCCCGAATATTTCATCTTCCATTGCAATCCCAACGGCCATATACCTTTATTGACATACGCTGCCACATAAGGATGCAGATGCAGGGCGAATTTTTTCACATGATGCACATTCACCAGACTGTCAATCTTTTCTTCCAGACTGTCGGTAAACAGAATGGACGATTTCACGATGCCCGTCCCGAAGCAGGAGGGACAACCCTCCGAAGTCTGTATGTCCAGAATCGGACGCACCCGCTGGCGTGTGAGCTGCATCAGGCAAAATTTGCTAAGTGGAAGGATATTATGCTTGGCCCGATCGTTAGACATCGCCTTGTTCATGTGTTCATAGAGCTGCTGGCGGTTTGACGCCTCCGCCATGTCTATGAAATCGACTACAATAATCCCGCCCATGTCGCGCAAACGCAACTGGCGGGCTATCTCGTCGGCTGCTGCAAGATTCACCTCAAAAGCCGTTTTTTCCTGTTCCGTACTGCCTTTCATGCGGTTTCCGCTGTTCACGTCAATCACATGCATGGCTTCGGTATGCTCAATGATCAGGTATGCGCCGCCCTTGTACGTCACCGTACGTCCAAGCAAAGACTTGATCTGTTTTGTAATGCCGAATTTGTCAAAAACCGGCATCTCGTCGGAATACAGTTTCACGATATTTTTCTGTTCCGGCGCAATCTGATTCACGTAATCGTATACGCTCCGGTACACATCCCGATCATTGATATAGATATGCTGGAAGGAGGCATTAAAAATGTCGCGCAAAAGTGCGACGATACGCGCCGTTTCTTCATATGCAATCACCGGTGCCTTCAGTTTCGGCACCTTAAACAGGGTCTCTTCCATCCGTTTGATCAGGGACTTCAACTCGCCGTCCAGTTCGGCCACTCGCTTCCCTTCGGCCGATGTACGCACAATTACGCTGATATTCTTCGGTTTCACGCTCTGAATCAGTTGACGCAAACGCGCCCGCTCTTCATTGGACCTGATTTTGGTAGAAACGGAAATCTTGTCCGAGAACGGCATCATCACCAGAAAACGGCCGGCAAACGAGAGTTCGGCTGTCAAGCGCGGCCCTTTCGTCGAAATTGGTTCTTTGGCAATCTGCACAAGCACGTCTTGCCCCACCGTTAACACGTTACCAATGAGTCCTTCTTTCTCTATCTCGGGCAATATCTGTACTTTAGAAACAGACGGGTGCCTTTTCGGGTCATCTTTCAGTTGTTTCAAATATTTCTGCTGCGTATTAAAACTGGAGCCCAAATCCTGATAATGGAGAAAGGCTTCCTTTTTACAGCCCACATCTACAAACGCTGCATTCAATCCCGGAAGTAACTTTTTCACTCTCCCGAGATAGATGTTACCTACGGCAAAAGAATCGCTCCGGGGTTCTTTCTGGAACTCCACCAAGCTCTTATCTTCCAATACAGCTATTGAGATTTCTTTCGATTTTACGTCTACGACTAATTCACTTACCACAACTGATTATTTTCTATATATTTAAACGAAAGAACAAACTTAAAAGTTCCTCATTAAGTTTGTTCTTTCCGTTCACCAAGACTTATTTCTTCTTATGTCTATTCTTTTTAAGTCTTTTTTTACGCTTGTGCGTTGACATTTTATGTCTTTTCCTCTTTTTACCACTAGGCATAAATTCCCAATTTAAAATTCAACACTTCAGACTATAATTTCTCGGCCACGCTGTTCAAAAACACTTTCGCTGGCTTGAAGGACGGAATCTCATGTTCCGGGATAATAATCGTTGTGTTCTTTGAAATGTTACGTGCGGTTTTCTGTGCCCTTGTCTTAATCACAAAGCTGCCAAAACCTCTCAAATACACATTCTCCCCATTGGATAAGGAATTCTTTACCGCATCCATAAACGACTCTACAGTAGACAAAACCGTGTTTTTGTCAATACCTGTACCTTTCGAAATTTCACTAACAATATCTGCCTTTGTCATATCATAAACTATTTAAATGAATAAAATTCTAATTTTTTGGATTGCAAATATATAGTATTTATTTCAATAACGCTACTCTTTTTCTCGAAAAAGTGAGACGAATTATCGCAGGATATCCGTATGTTTGTGCCGAAATTGAACAAGCAAAAAAATAATAGTTTATGAATCAGCCTATTAAAAAAATCCAGGAGAGCGAAATTTTTTTTGCCTGGTACGAGAAAAATAAACGGGATTTGCCTTGGAGACAAACCAAAAATCCCTATTTGATATGGATTTCGGAGATTGTTCTCCAGCAAACCCGGGTCGCACAAGGCATGGAATATTACCTGCGATTTGTCCGGCAGTTCCCCGATGTGAAAAGTCTGGCCGGGGCTGCACAAGAAACCGTGTTAAAATACTGGCAGGGACTGGGATATTATTCTCGTGCCCGTAACCTGCACGAAGCGGCGAAAGATATCCAGGCCCGTTTTCAGGGCACATTTCCTCAACGCTATGAGGATATTCTCTCTCTGAAAGGCATTGGCGAATATACGGCAGCCGCCATTGCGTCTTTTGCGTGGAACCAGCCCTATCCGGTTGTCGACGGGAATGTTTTCCGCGTGCTGGGGCGACTTTATGCAATTCAAACGCCCATTGATACGGGGGAAGGAAAAAAACAATACACCGAACTGGCTCGCCTCGTCATGAATCCCCAAATGGCCGGACTGCACAATCAGGCCGTCATGGAATTTGGCGCATTGCAGTGCGTTCCGCAGCATCCCGATTGCGACCAGTGTCCGTTTGCAAACCGGTGTATGGGGTATGCTTCTGGAGACCCGCAACAGTTTCCAGTCAGGCAGCACAAAGCTAGAACGCGCGACCGCTATTTCCATTATATGTACATTATACATGATAAAGAATACACTTACCTGCACCGCCGCACTCAAAACGATATCTGGAAAGGATTGTTTGAACTGCCGCTGATAGAAACGGAACGGGTGATGGATTTTGCCGAATTGCAGGAAACGCCTGACTTTAAAAAACTGTTTAATGCTACCGGCACGTCTGTGCTGACAATTGAAAAGAGCGGCGTCAAACATGTCCTGTCTCACCAGATCCTGTATGCTACCTTTTACAGGGTGGAGATTCAAACGGAAAATGCCGCGCTGAAAAAATATCTGAAAATAGGGAAAAACGCCCTGGGCGACTACCCTGTTTCAAAGCTGATATACAACTATTTGCTGGAAATCGCCTGAGATTTTATCCACAAAGTTGTGCGGACAGATAAAAAAAGTTCTTACATTTGTATTGTAAACTATAAACTCATTCATAATATGTCATTGAACAAAGTTATTTTAATTGGAAACGTGGGGAAAGACCCCGTAATAAGGTATTTTGACAGTGGAAGTGGCGTTGCCAATTTTACCGTGGCCACGTCAGACAGAGGTTACACGCTGGCTAACGGAACGGAAATCCCCGAACGGACGGAGTGGCACAATATCGTTGCAAACCGCGACCGGGTTCAATTTGTGGAGAAGTATATCAAGAAAGGCTCTTTAGTCTACATTGAAGGAAAAATCCGCACACGCAACTACGACGACCAGAGTGGAACGAAACGTTATGTCACGGAAATCTACGCCGACAGGATCGAATTTTATACGGCCGACAGGCGGGAGGTTACGGAGAATGTCAACGCGCCTGTTGCAGCAGCAAATGCGCCTGCGCCGTCATATCAGGCTGCGGCGGCGGAACCGCCGGCCATGCCGGACAGCGCGGATGATTTGCCGTTCTGAGAAGTATTCACCAACAGACATGGGACTTGGACTCTGACGACTATTTTCCGGGCTTGTTCATTCAGCCCGTATTTTGCGAACAGTCGGTCGCCCCTGCGATCCTTGCTTTTGCCGGTATTCCCGTCCTGCTATGCCTTTTGTGTCTGCTTTCCGTGGGGGAAAGGGCGCTGTTCTCCCTTTCTGCCGACGAGTTGAGCGGCCTCCGAGAAGACGATTCCGGTAGAAACCGGTTTGTCAGGCAACTGTCGGATCAGCCGTACCAGACGTTTCTTGCACTGGCGATTGCCCGTTCGCTGATGCATGTGGGGTGTATTGTGTCGGGTATATACGGCCTCGGCACGTTAAGCGGCCGGATGCTCCATCCGTTACTGATCTGTCTGTATGTCATCCTCGGATGGATGATTTCAAGTTATCTTTTCGGCGGACTGATTCCCAAATTTATCGTGCGGGATCGTGCGTTGCACCTCATTCAAAGCCTCTCGCCGCTCCTGAAAACTGTCGACCGGATATTCCGGCCCGTAACCGGATCCATCCTTTCTCCATCCATGAACTGCAACAGGAAAAAAATGCCCGCCAGCGAACCGGTCATGATTTCTAAAGACCCGATGGATGAAAAGGAAATGCTGGACGAAATCATTCATTTCTACAACAAAAGGGCGGATGAAATCATGATTCCCCGGCTGGACATGGTGATGGTCGATATCAAGTGCAGTTTTGAAGAATTGATGAAATTGATTCTCAAAACCGGCTTTTCGCGCATCCCGATATACGGCGAATCAGAAGATAATATCAAAGGCATTTTGTATGTCAAGGACTTGCTTCCAGTAATCAGAAACCGGGATACTTTTGAATGGCAAAGTTTGATACGGCCGGCGTATCTTGTTCCCGAAACAAAGAAAATCGACCATCTGCTGGAAGAGTTCCGTACCAACAAAATGCATATCGCGATTGTCGTTGACGAATTTGGATGCACTTCCGGACTGGTCACGCTGGAAGATGTCATCGAAGAAATCGTGGGCGAAATAGCCGACGAGTATGATGATGATGAAAAACAGTTTTTCAGGCTGCCGGACGGAAATTATATCTTTGAGGGGAAAATCCAGTTGAACGACTTTTTTCGCGAAACAGACATCGACCCGGACAGATTCGGGAAAATGGCGGAGGAAATCGAAACCCTCGCCGGGCTTCTGCTGAAGATCAAGGGCACATTGCCAAGACGCCGGGATACAATTGAATACGGGGGATTCCGCTTCCAGATACTGGAGGCCGACGAACGCCGAGTATTGAAAATCAAGTTCGGCGCCATTGACCGGACGGAGGAGAAAAAGGAATAACCCGTGCGCACGGTCGTCATTGGCTTGTTTTTGGGGATATGCGTGTCGTGTGTGGAATATACGGTGCCCAAGCCTCGCGGTCTTTACCGGATTGATATTCCCGAAGCGCATTACAGGGAGTTTTCCGCAGACGGTTTGCCTTGTACATTCAAGGTCTCCCGGCTGGTTACAGTCGAACTGCCGTCACAGGAAACGTCTGCCGCCGGATGGGTCAATCTTTCGTACGAGACGCTGGCTGCCAAAGTGTACTGCAGCTATTGCGAAATCACTCCGGAGACGCTCCCGGCCGTTGTGGAGGAATGCCGGACGGTCGCCCTCCGCAGTGCGAGAAATGCAACCGCCATCACGGAACAGCATTATGAAAACCGGGACATTCGCTTGTATGCCACGCTACTCAGGATGGCCGGCGAATCGGCTTCTCCGATCCGGTTTATGCTGACGGACAGCGTCCGCTGTTTTTTTCGCGGCGCACTCTATTATCAATGCAGGGTGGATGCCGATTCGCTGGCGCCGGTGACCGACTATGTGGGCGAAGACATCGTCGAACTGATTCAATCCTTTCAATGGAAATAACCTATGCCGGCGCTGCAAACATCTGTCTATCCGCTGTGGGGCATCTGGAAAATTGAGGAGGGCTGGGAAGAGTTGCTTGCCTTGTCGGAACGGCCGGAGGTCTACCTTCCATTCCTGAACGGCAGCAAATCAGACAGCAGAAAAGCCGAATGGCTGGCCGTCCGGATGCTTCTGCGGGAATTGACCGGAAGCGAAACGCGGATTGCCTATCGCGCCAGCGGAGCGCCTTACCTGCCCGATACGCCGTATCACATCAGCATTTCACACACGAAAGGCTACGCTGCCGTACTGCTTCATCCGGACTGTCCGCCGGGCATCGACCTGGAATACCGTTCGGAACGCATCCGGAAACTGAAACAGCGTTTTCTGACCGGACCGGAGTTGCATCTGCTGGATGGGAATCCGGGAACCGACGAACTGTTAATCTGCTGGAGTGCCAAGGAAACGGCCTTCAAAATGACGGGGAAACGGATCGCCGACTGGCGAAAAGACCTGCACATCCTTGCCTGTGATTTCTCCGGAAACGACGGGTTCCTGACCGTACGGGAGACGTTGACGCCCCAGTCCGCCACGTATCGAATCCGGTACAGCGTCGCGCCCGATTTCGTACTTACCCGTTTCCCGTAAGAAATTCAGACTTTCCATGCCTCCGGTTCATTTGCGGATGATGGCACATACTGCTCAAGCATCATTCCAAAATGTCCGTTTTCCCCGGAATCCCCTACTGTTTGTCGCCAATTCCGAACTCGTGACATGACGACTGCGGCATGTCAGTTTGATAAGCATCCCAAATGCACCGTCAAAAACACAGGGTTTTGCTGGTGATCCTCTTTGGCCCAAAGACGGTTGTCTTTGCACCAAAGACAGTTGTCTTTACTCCAAAGAGAGTTGTCTTTGCTCTAAAGACAGTTGTCTTTACTCCAAAGAGAGTTGTCTTTGCTCTAAAGAGAGTTGTCTTTGCTCCAAAGAGAGTTGTCTTTGCTCTAAAGACAGTTGTCTTTGCTCCAAAGACAGTTGTCTTTTCTCCAAAGAGAGTTGTCTTTGCTCTAAAGACAGTTGTCTTTGCTCTAAAGACAGTTGTCTTTGCACCAAAGACAGTTGTCTTTGCGCTAAAGACAGTTGTCTTTGGCCCAAAGACGGTTGTCTATTGGCGAAAAACAGGCGCTCCGGAGACACGTATGCATAAAATCGCACTGCGCACAGGATAATCATGGGTCGATTCCTTTTTATCCTGAAAAGTCATTACCTTT
>JAIRXI010000003.1 GCA_031268395.1 Tannerella sp.
CTCTCACCTTATAAGGTGGAAGACTCCCACCTTATAAGGTGAGAGCTTTCACTGAAAAAGGCAGACGGGCAGGAAACAGAAAAAAGCGAATGTATCACATTATAAAACAGAGGCCTATGAACACGGAATGAATCGAAACACGGAAACGTCCGGAAAAGCACGGTATGACTTTCCGGACGGATGCGCCACAGGGCGCAAAACAATACCATAATTAATATTACACTCAAACTCACAAATAAGAAAAGAAGTATGATAAACAAATTGATTGAAGGCATGAAACATGCCGGATTTGAAAAACTCAAACGAGTGATAATGCTGTCCGTCTGCCTGCTGATGGCGGGAACGGGCCTGACGAACGCCCGCGACGGCCATTCGGCCGAAACGCCCGAACCGCAGCAGGCAAAGAGCCGCATCACAGGGACGGTTGTCGACCGGGCGGGCGAGCCGGTGATCGGAGCCAATATTGTGGAAAAGGGCGTGACGGCGCACGGGACGGTAACGGACACGGACGGCAAATTCTCGCTGGAAGTGGCTCCCGGAGCCACGCTGACCGTTTCCTATATCGGCTATGTGACGCAGGAAGTGGCGGTGGCCGGCCGGACCAGCCTGAACATCTCGCTGGCCGAAGATACGCAGGCGCTGGACGAAGTGGTAGTCGTCGGATACGGCACGCAGTCGAAGCGGAACGTGACCGGCGCTATCAGCAGCATTAAATCGGACGCCATCATCCGGTCGAACGCGACGACGCTCTCGAATGCGCTTGCCGGTAAGATCCAGGGCGTTTCCACGAGGGCCACCGACGCCCGTCCGGGACGGGGGATTAACCTTCAGATCCGCAATATGGGCAGTCCGCTGTTCGTAATCGACGGGATTCCCTATGGCGGCAGTACGGGACTTGCGAGTACGGGGTCGCCGGTATTTGGCGGTCAAACCAGTTTCAATGCCCTTTCCATCGAAGACGTCGAAAGCATTTCCATCCTGAAGGATGCGTCGGCTTCCGTCTACGGTCTGCGGGCCTCCAACGGCGTTGTGCTGGTGACGACCAAAAAGGGACGGAGGGATGAATCCATCAATGTCAACGTCAACGGGTATTATGGCTGGCAGAACTTCACACGCTTCCCGACGCCGGCCAATGCCGGACAGTATGTGCGCGGTATTGTGGAGTCGGAACAGAATCAGGGGAGGAATCCGGCGCTGATTTATACGCCGGACGAACTGGCCAAGTGGGAATCCGGCGCCGATCCCGACCATAAATGGTACGACTGGTATGACATTACGATGCGTCCCAACGTGCCGCAATATTACCTGAATGCCAACATCTCAGGCGGTACGAAGAAAACGAATTACTACATTTCGCTGTCCCGTACCGACCAGCAGTCCATCGTCAAGGACAACAAGTGGAACAAGACCAACCTGCAGGCCAATATCGAGACCCGCTTGATGGACGGCCTGACCGTGGGCACGCAAATCACCGGCATTCTCGACGACACGTATAATGTCGGCGTACCGGGATGGGACAAATACGGCAGGCCCCTGAACTCGACCATGCGGATGTGGCCGATCGAAGGTCCGTATGCGAACGATAATCCGAACTATCTGAACAATACGCATGTCCTTGATCATAATTCGGGTCTTTATTACCGGGATGTGGCCGGATATGCCGACTGGTTCCAGAAGAACGGCAATGTGAATCTGTATGCACAGTATGATTTCAAGTTCGGGCTTTCGGCCAAAGTGACTTATTCGTACAATTTTGAACACATTTCCTACGACAGCAAATCCTACCGGGTGAACAGCTATCTCTATAACAAAGCGACCGGCGCCTACGAGCAGCAGGGAAACGTGATCACGCAGTGGGCCGGATTTGAAGAACGGAACGTGTCTTCAACCTACGCCCAGTTCCATCTGAACTACAAGAAGTCGTTCGGCGACCATCATGTGGATGCGACGCTTGCTTCCGAGCGGTCGTCCTACGACAACCTGTACTATATGGAAACGGTGAATCCGTCCAGCAATTACATCTCACTGGTGCCGTTTTCGGAAATCTCCGGCTTGACTCATGAATGGAGCTATGAGGCGCGTGCAGGTTACATCGGACGCCTGAACTATAATTACAAAGACCGTTATCTGGTGGAACTGCTGGGACGTTACGACGGCTCGTATCTTTACGTGCCCGAAAATCGATGGGGCTTTTTCCCCGGCGTGACGCTGGGATGGCGTTTCTCGGACGAAGGTTTCTTCAAAAACGTCCAGCCTGTCATCAACGACGCCAAACTGCGCGTGTCGTGGGGACAGACCGGCAGCGAAAGCGGCGTTTCCATGTTCGGATACCTGCCGGGATACAATTTCGGACAGGGGGGATCCGTTCTGGACGGGACCTACGTGACCGGCATCCGGAACAGGGGACTCCCCGTTACCAATCTGACCTGGATTACGAATACGTCGACCGACATCGGGCTTGACCTTTCTTTCCTGGAGCGGAAACTGTCGTTCACGGCCGACGTGTTCCAGCGCAAACGCACCGGTATTCCGGCCGCGCGTTACGACGTTGTATTGCCGGGCGAAGTGGGCTACTCCCTTCCGAACGAAAATCTCAATTCCGACCTTATCACGGGAGCGGAAGGGCTTGTCTCCTATGCCGACCGGACAGGCGATCTGGACTGGTCGCTGAGCGCCAACGCCTCCTTTGCGCGGGGAAAAGTGCTGGATACGTACAAGCCGCGCTACAGCAGTTCGTGGAACGAATAGACGAATGCTTCCACCGACCGCTGGTCGGGCACGACCTGGGCCTATCACTGCATCGGGCAGTTTCAGTCGGCAGACGAAATCAACAACTATCCGGTGAATATTGACGGGCAGGGAAACCGCACCCTGCTGCCGGGCGATTTGATTTACGAAGACGTGAACGGCGACCGGGTCATCAACTCGCTCGACCAGCGGCCCATCGGTTATGCGCAGGGCGCTACGCCTTTCCTGACGTTCGGGTTCAATGCACAGGCCGAATGGAAGGGGATTTCCCTCAGCCTTGATTTTGCCGGAGGCTCCATGCAGTCGCTATACCGTGCCGGTATCCTGCGGATTCCATACGATGCGGACTGGAATTCGCCGGAATACCTGCTGACCGACCGCTGGCATCAGGCGGATCCCTATGATAACGGCAGTCCGTGGATTGCAGGAACCTATCCGGCCGTCCGCAAGGGTTATTCGTCACATTCCAACTACTGGAACAGCGACTTCTGGCTGACGAACATTCGCTACCTGCGCCTGAAAACCCTGGAACTGGGCTATACCCTGCCCGCAACGGTTTCGGAGAAAATCAGGGCCTCCCGGCTGCGTGTGTATGTGAATATATCCAATCTGTTCTCGCTCGACAATGTGGGTAAATATCAGATCGACCCTGAAATATCGGCGACAAACGCGATGGTTTATCCCCAGCAGCGGACCACCATGCTGGGATTTAATGTATCATTCTAAAAACGGTTTAATATGAAAAGTAGAATTTTATGCAGCAGTTTAACGCACGCATGTATGGCGGTCATGCTGTGGTGCGGCATCTCGTCCTGCGGCGACAGCTGGTTTGAACGGGAGCCTAAGAACATTATCACGGAAGAAAACGTGTGGAACGATCCGGATCAGATCCTCGCCATACTGGCAAACCTGTACGACCGGCTGCCCACCCTGTCGGGATTTTCCGGCGACATGAACCTCCATGCCTATTTCGACGATGCTTCATGGTCGGGACTTGGAAACGGCGCCAACCAGCTGGCATCTTACGGATATGATTTTGCGCGATACTGGGATTACGGCCTGATCCGCGACATCAATCTGGCGCTGGAAAATATCGGCATTTACAGCCAGCTGCCCGAAGCCGACATCCGGCAGTATAATGCCGAACTCCGTTTCATCCGTGCCTTTGTGTATTTCGAGTTAGTCAAACGGATGGGCGGCGTGCCCCTGATTACGGAACCGCTGGTATACGATTTCGGCGGCGATCCGGCTTATTTGCAGTATCCCCGCGCCAAAGAATCGGAGATATACGACTTTGTCGCCTCCGAAACGGATGCGATAGCGGAAACGCTGGGCAACAGCAACAGCGCCACCCGCGCCAACCGGTATACGGCGCTGGCGCTGAAGAGCCGCGCCATGCTGTATGCCGGCTCCATTGCCAGATACAACAGCCTGATGCCCGTGCCGATAGCCACGCCGGGCGGAGAAGTCGGTATTCCGGCCAGCCTCGCAGACGGGTATTACCGCAAGTCGCTCGAAGCCTCGAAGCAGATCATCGAAAGCGGCAAATACCGCCTCTTTAAGGAAAATGCGGATTTGGGCGCCAACTTCTACGACATGCCGGTCACGGAAACAGGGAATCCGGAAATCATTTTTGCGGAAGATTTCAACGCTTCAAAGAAACATTACTTTACCTTTAACAATATAGCGCGCGGTGCAAGGGAAAGCGACAATGGGGCGTCGTATGTCACGCCGTCGCTGAATCTGGTGGAAGCGTTCGATTACCTGGACGGCTCGCCCGGCATCCTGAAAAACAGGACGGAGGACGGAAGCGACTATATTTATTACGACCGGGTATCGGATATTTTTGCCGGCAAGGACGCACGTCTGTACGGTACGGTGGTTTATCCCGGCACCCAGTTCAGGGGAGTGGACGTTGTGCTGCAGGCCGGCGTGAAGGTTTGGAACGGATCCGAATATGAAACCGTCGAGGGCGAAGCTTTCGGAGTGTATTATACGGACGGCGGCGTGCAGGTCGGCACGTCCGGACCGCACCGGACGGCGGAACTGGTGAGCAATACCGGCTTCAACCTGCGGAAACTGGTCAGCGAAGCGCCCGGCGCAAGCGACCAGATCACGCTTGGACAGAACTGGTGGCCCTGGTTCCGTCTGGGAGAAATCTACCTGAATGCAGCCGAAGCGGCCTTTGAACTGGGACTGCCGGAAGCGAAAGATTATATCAACACGCTGCGCGAACGCGCCGGTTTTCCACCGAACAGCATTCAAACCGTAACGAACGGTATCATCAGGAACGAACGCCGTGTGGAACTGGCTTTTGAAGATCATCGCTTCTTCGACCTCCGACGCTGGCGCATCGCGCACGAACGCTGGACGGGCGATGTAAACAATCCCGATGATATGATGTATGCGCTGTATCCTTACCACATTGTCGGTGGCGTACACGACGGCAAGTATGTGTTTGAGAAACTGGTGGCGCCCCGTTTTACCGTTCCGCGGTATTTCCGAATGGGGAACTATTATTCCTCCATCGCAACGGATGTATTGACAAACAATCCGAAAATTATACCCAATCCATTTCATTAATATTAAAATCGGACAGATATGAAAAAGATATTTTTAGCAGCGATTCTTTCCTGCATGGCTCTGGCAGGATGCGAGTACGATAATTACGAAGCGCCGACGTCCATCCTGTCGGGAAAGGTAACGTATCAGAACGAGCCGGTAGGCGTACGTTCCAATGCGGTGCAACTGGAACTGTGGCAGGACGGTTACGCGCTGAGTGCGAAAATAGCCGTGTCGATCGATCAGGACGGCAGTTATTCCGCCTGTCTTTTTGACGGCAATTACAAACTGGTGCGGCTGGCAGGCGCTCCCTGGGAAAACCTGACGGATACGATTCCCGTGACCGTGAAGGGAAATACGGTGGTAGACGTACCTGTGACACCTTATTTTGTGCTCCGGAATGTGGCCTTTCAAAAGGCCGGCGACCTTATAGCGGCGACGTTCGCGGTTGAAAAGGTCGGCGCCTCGGCCAGCCTGGGTCTGGTACGGCTGTATCTGGGGAAGACCGTCCTGACCGACCAGAATAATAATGCGGCAAACGCTACGCTGAATGCGGCGGATCTGACGCCAGGGCAGACGGTCACGCTGTCGGTTCCCATTCCGGCCAGCCTTCTCACGGCCGGGTATCTGTTTGCACGGGTTGGCGTACAGACCGCCGGCGTCGGCGAACTGTATTACTCGGAATCTCAAAAAATCAGCCTGAAATAAGTCTGATCACCGGAGGGAGAAGGTCTGAGTATTCGGATTTCTCCCTCCGGTATTATTGAATATTGAGTATCTTTGCCACCAACTAATGAAGAAAATTTTACACAAAACAATTATGAAGAAAGTATTTATCCTCCTGTTTTATTTTCTGCTGTCCACACTGAACATGCAGGCGCAGAAT
>JAIRXI010000187.1 GCA_031268395.1 Tannerella sp.
CAGGTCCTTGCGGAAGCGAATGCGCGGATCGAAAACACCATCCGCGAAATCCGGGAGGCGCAGGCCGAAAGAGAACGCACCAAGTCGGTCCGGCAAACGCTGGACGACTTCAGGGCTTCCCTCCGGACGGAACGGGAAGACAGCGGACGAACGGAATGCCGGACGCACAGGCCACAGGCGCATCCGGCACGGAAAAAGAACTCCGGGAAGCCGCTGCCCTCCCCCTCGCGGGAACAGGCGGCATGGGCTGTCGGCGACGCCGTCCGCCTGAAAGGGCAGGAGGCCGTCGGCGCCATCCTCGAACTGAACGGCAAACGGGCGATCGTCGCACTGGGGATGATCAAGAGCGCCGTCAGGACCGAACAGTTGGAAAAAGTCAGCCATGTCGTCCCCGAAAGGGAAGTCCGCCGGCACACCTTTATCAGCCGACAGACCGCCGACGAAATATATGAAAAGAAACTGGCTTTCAAACCGGACATCGACGTGCGCGGCATGCGCGGCGACGAAGCGCTGCAAGCCATCACCCTGTTTATCGACGACGCCATCCAGACCGATGCCGGCCGCGTACGTATCCTGCACGGAACCGGAAATGGCATCCTCCGCCGGCTTCTTCGTGACTACCTGCACACCGTCCCCGGCGTCCGGCATTTTCAGGACGAACATGTCCAGCTCGGCGGCGCAGGCATCACCGTGGTGGAACTGGAATAAGGCGCCGGTAAAAACAGGTACAGATGATTTATTTATCCAAAATGGCCATTAGACATTTACATCCGTTCGAGCGGATGAGGCTTTCAGTATGATCAGATAAAAAAACAGACTTATGAACTCTCTCCATTATCATTCCCCCGTCGGGACACTCTGCATTGCGGAAGACGGAAACGCCATTGTGTACGTTACGTGGGCCGGGACGCGGCAGGCGCCGGCCGAAACCGCCGAAGAAGCAACGCCGCTCCTGCGGGAAGCCGTCCGGCAATTATCCGAGTATTTTGCCGGCCGACGCCGCACGTTCGACCTTCCCCTCGCGCCGCAAGGCACCGCCTTCCAGTTGCGTACGTGGCAGGCGCTCCGGGAAATACCGTACGGACAGACCCGCTCCTACGGCCAGATTGCCGAAGCGGTCGGCTGTCCGAAAGGAGCCCGCGCTGTCGGGATGGCCAACAACCGCAACCCGATTTCCATCCTCATGCCCTGCCACCGCGTCATCGGCGCCGATGGCCGGCTGGTCGGCTATGCCGGCGGACTGGACGTCAAAAAACAGCTGCTGGAACTGGAACGGTTGTCCGCAAACGGCTGCATGGAAGCAGATCGGGACAGACCGTCCGGAAATGCATGATTCGCGTTCGTTACGCCATCCGGGACGGAGAGCGCTCCCCGCATCAATTCTTCTTCATTGTGTAATGGGTGACGCCCAGTGACGAATACGCCTGCAGGAGCGCTTCGTCATTGTCGGAGATCATCAGCAGTTTGTCATGCTCCAACAGGATGGTATTGCCCTTGGGGATAAAGTAATGATCGTTGCGTTTGACCATGACGGCCAGCGTATGATCCGGCAGGTCAAGCTGCATCAGTTTGTCGCCGTGCTGCAGGACGGCCGGCGTGATTTCGATTTCGCTCATGGCGCTTTTGATGCCTTCCGGCAGTTCGATGCCGAAAACGTCTTTCCGTGCCGGGTCTTTCACGATCAGGCTGAGTTTGTCGGCCACCGTGACGACAGTCATTCCCTGGACGATCAGCGAGAGGATGGTGATGAAGAATACGACATTGAATATCAGGTTTGCATTGTCGATATGGGCCGTCAGCGGGTAGGTGGCGAAGATAATGGGGACGGCGCCGCGCAGCCCCACCCAGGAAAGATAGAGTTTGCCCTTGAAAGAGAAGTTGCGGAACGGGAGCAGCGTCAGGAACACGCTGAGCGGACGGGCAAAGATTGTCATGAATACGCCGATGGCGATGGCTACAAGGGCGACCGGCAGCAGTTCGTGCGGATTCACCAGCAACCCCAGCATGAGGAACATCACGATCTGGCACAGCCACGTGAAGCCGTCGAAAAACGTCCCGATACTTTTCTTGTGAACCATCCGCGAGTTGCCCACCACCAGTCCGGCGATATACACGCCCAGATAGCCGTTCCCCCGGCAAAGCGTGGTCACCGCAAAGGTGAAGATCGCGCCCGCCAGCAGCAGGATCGGGTAATAGGACGGGTTGTCGAGGTTGATCTTGTTGATAACAAACACGATCAGTCTGCCCAGCAGGTAGCCGGCAATCATGCCCACACCCATCTCAAGAAACAGGTCGACAACGATTCGCCACACGTTTGCTTCGCCCGACTGTATCCAGGAAATCAGCATGATGGTGAGCAGGTAGGCCATCGGGTCGTTGCTGCCGCTTTCCAGTTCGAGTGTCGGCTGCAGGCGCTCTTTCAGCATCAGTTTCTTGCCGCGGAGAATGGCGAAGACCGAGGCCGAATCGGTCGACGACATCACGGCCGCCAGCAGCAGCGCTTCGGCAAAGGAAACGGTTTCCGTCCCGCTCACCAGCATGAACAGGTAATACACAAACGCCCCCGTGAGAAAGGCCGTGAGCATGACGCCGAAGGTGGCAAGCAGAACGCCCTGCACGAAAATCGGCTTTATATCGGCAATCTTTGTATCCATTCCGCCCGAAAACAGGATAATCGTCAGCGACAGCATGCCGATGAACTGGGCAATGACCGGGTTGCTGAACTGGATCCCCAGCCCGTCGCTGCCGAACAGCATTCCCACGCCCAGGAATATCAGCAGCGAAGGCAGTCCGAAACGGTAGCCAGCCTTGCCCGCAAAGATGCTGAAAAACAAAATGACGGAAGCTATCAGCAGGATACTTTCGGAATTGTGAAGGATTACGGCGGAAAAAGAATCTAGTAAAAGCATATTTAAATCATTTCAGTTATTTCGCAGTACAAAGAAAGCAAAAAAACGCGAAACAGGCAAACACACCCCTTCACATCCGGTACCCTTTCGCGGGAAAAGTCGCGTTTGCCGGTTGAATCTGTGCCGGTTCGAACTGTGATTTTCGCTTTGCGTCTCCATGTTTGAAACGGAGAAACAGATTTGTATGGCCCTGCACCGCAACCGCAATACACAGCCGGTCGTCCGGCTATCCCCGCGGAGAGGTCAGGGAAAACTCCTCAACTCCCCATTTACAAACAGGTAAAGTCTTCGATTGTCCGTCAGCCAGACATTTTTTTTATGCAGCGGTACTTTCGTTTTGAGCTGGGTATGGCCGACAATTTGAATGATATTGGGGTCGAAAGGCTCTTTTTCATCATCATATTCGTAGATGTCCGCCCATAACGGACTGCCGTAATCGTCCCATCCGCCCCGATCAAACGAGACCTCGCAAAAAGCGCTTATACGCTCGATGAACAGGCGGTTGAGCTGTGTTTCCAGGTCGTTGCCAAGCGGCAGAAATTCCTTGCCGTGCAAATCATACCACCCTTTCGTAACTCCGGCATGAATGAACAGATACCTGTCGATTTGCCGGCAAAGCCGAAACAGTCCGGCGCTTTCCTCTCCCGTCAGAATATCGTGATATTTTTCATAATATTCATCCGAAAAACGTCCTGCCCGAAATTTTCTGTTATAATAATGAAGTTCGTGATTGCCGGCGAGCAGGGTGACACGGTCAGGGTTTTGCCGCTTGAAATCAACGATCCGTAACAGATTCTGCCAGGCTTCCCTGTCCGTTATACCTTCAGCGGGATACGGGTCGGTATAGTCGCCGAGAAAAATCACTTCACCCATATAGTCCAATGCCGGTTCCCAGAATTTACGCCCGTGTACGTCGGGAACAATTAAAATCTCATTCATACTCAATTCCTTTTTTTGATTCAACATCCTGTAAAGATTCGGTCGTCTCGGGACGGGAATGTCATCCCGTCCCGACTGCCGACGTACAAATATAAAGAAAAAAGGGCAGGATACCGCATGTGTACTTCGCGCGGAGCAGTCTCCATTTTGAGCCGTGCGAAGTATAGCAGCGTTGCGGCAGCAAAACCGGTGTCTGTTTTTAAAGTACAGCCTTATTGTTAAGTTTTGTCGTCCGGCAGTCTCTCGGCGACATTCCCGTATGCCGTTTGAAATAGCGGCTGAAGTATCATTCGTTGGAGACATTCAGGCGGCAGGCAACAGGAGCCGTCATGTTTTGTCGTTTGCGTTCATTATCTTTGCACTGTAATCTTTAAATGCAGGAGTTATGTCCAAACTTGAAACAGTGAAGCGCTATTTTCTTATTATAAAAAAGTTGCGAACGGCAAAACGGGTGACTTTTGCGGAAATAGCCGGTTCTCCGGCACGCGAATCGGAAATTGACGGGCTGAATTACAACATTTCATTGCGCACTTTTCAGCGCGATGTGATTGAAGTTTTTGAATCGAAACGTTTTGCCGAAGAAATCAAGGCGAGTTACAAATGTGCTTCAGAAAAATCGATGATTTACGGCGTTGATTTTCAGGAACAGTATGATGATTATGTGAAAAAGCGCAGCATTAAACGCAAACTGGAATGTTCCATCAACGATTGGATGTTGAATTGGGAGATGTTGAAAATCAAATACAAAGACATACACGAAGAAAATTATCTGTTAAAAAATCTGCTTTTCGACCGGATTATGGGCGAGAACGTGGAGGCAACAGTGGATATAAAACTGTAGAACATGGAAAAAAATACTCAAATATTACTGTTAATCGGCGCTCCGGGGTCAGGAAAAAGCACATTTGCCAAATATTTCATCCGCACGGAGGAGAACTGGATGCGCCTTTGCCGGGACGATTTCCGCATGATGAATTTCAACGATTCATTGCTGTCGAAAAACGAAGAAATCCTGCTTTCGGAAATGCTTGATGCGGCGGCAGAAGCGCTGCTTCGTAAAAAATGCAACGTGTTGATTGATTCCACCCATTGCCGTGCCAAGTACCTGAATCACTATATCGAAAAATTTAATACGCTGGCCGACATATCGTTCAAAGTCTTTGAATGTGGCGCGGAGGAACTGATTGCGCGTTGCGAGAAGCGGCAGGCGGAAACAGGACGTTCCGTTCCGGCACACATCATCCGGCGGTTTGTCAGGGAGTTGGAGCATCTAAAAACAACTTTCGATTTTTCTCCCCGTCCCAGGAGACAGGCCCCCTGTACGGCCCAAAAACAGGACCCCGCCCTGCCTGAAGCCATTATTTGCGACCTGGACGGCACACTGGCCCTGCTGGGTAACCGCAATCCTTACGATGCTTCGAAAAGCGATAACGATTATTTGAACGAAGCCGTAGCAAGCGTATTAAAAGCCTTTTCCGCCAACGGGTATCATATTTTATTGCTGTCAGGCCGGGAAGAAATTTTTCGCGACCCAACGGTGCGGTTTCTCGAAAAATTTGCCGTCCCCTATCAGCAGTTATGGATGCGCAAGGCGAAGGATTATCGCCGGGACGCGATAATCAAAAGGGAGATTTTCGACCTTGAGATTTCAGGCAAATACCATATCGAATTTGTACTCGACGACCGCGACCAGGTCGTGGAAATGTGGCGCAGAGAACTCCATTTGAATTGTTTTCAAGTCAATTACGGGAATTTCTAAGAAGACAGG
>JAIRXI010000229.1 GCA_031268395.1 Tannerella sp.
GAAAGCCGAAACAGTCAAAAGAAGTAATAAGGCAGGTCTGACAGTGGAAACCATAGCCAACATCACCGGTCTGACGGTAGAAGAAATAAATGCGGTCTTAAACGGTAAGGCAGAGTAAACGCTGAAAATCCTGCGGGAGATTACCCGTACCGGCAACCGGCAGCCCGGACGTCAGGCCGTCATTTCGGGGGCATTTCCCGGTTTATGCGTACATACGAATTGGCGCAACTGAACGATAACGCCGTACAGTTTTACGACGAACCCACCCGTTGAGGCAAAGGAACTTTCTTTAAAGACGAAAGATAATTAATATCCGATTATTAAAAAGATAAATATGATACGATTTTTATTACAGACAATTTGCCTGGTATTTATACAACCAAACAATTCGATGGCGCAAGTCGGCGAACAGGCGCTGTTTGAAACGCATCAAACGACAGATATATACGTTTCTCCGAAAGAGAAACAGGTTGTGCATACGGCGCTGTCGCTGTTGCAAAAAGACATACAGACGGTGTTTGACGCCGAGTTATCTGCCGTCAAACGTGCGAGTGGGACTAAAATCATTGCCGGCACCGTCGGCATAAATCCGGAAATTGCGCGGCTGGAAAAAGCCGGCGTCCTGGATTTGTCGGGCGTCAAGGGTAAATGGGAAGCCTTCCTGATTGAAACCGTCCGTATGGATGGCCGGGAGATTCTGGCGATCGCCGGCAGCGATCCGCGTGGCACGGCCTACGGACTGCTCGAACTGTCGCGCATGATCGGCGTTTCGCCGTGGTATTACTGGGCGGACGTGAAACCGGACCGGGCAACCCGTTTTCCGTTTCCGCAGATGCCGGTTCAACAGTCTCCGTCTGTTCGCTATCGTGGCATTTTCCTGAACGACGAAGACTGGGGGCTGATGCCGTGGGCCACGCAGACGCTCGCTCCGCAATCGGAAAAGGGTGCCATCGGCCCCGAAGCCTACGAAAAGATATTTGAACTGCTGCTGCGTCTGCGCGCCAATGTCATTATGCCGGCCATGCACGAATGTACGGTATCCTTCTATCGGGTGAACGGCAACAGGGAGATGGCCGGCAAATACGGAATCGTTGTTTCGCCGGGTATCATGGGAACTTCTTCGGCAAGCGAATGGGACGACGCTACGCAAGGTCCGTTTAATTATGTGACAAATAAAAAAGCAATTGTTTCCTACTGGACGGAACGCATGAAAGAGCTGAAAGACACGGAAGTAATCTATGGGGTAGGACTGCGCGGGAAGCATGACAGCGGAATGCAGGGCATTAAAACAATAGAAGACGGTAAAAGATTCATGAATCAGATTTTTAAAGATCAGCAAGCCTTATTCCACCGTTATACGAATCCCGATCCGTCGGCTGTTCCGCAAAATTTCTCCACTTATAAGGAAGTGCTGGATGTGTATGACGCGGGTCTGGATGTGCCGGATCATGTCACCCTGACCTGGTGTGACGACAATTACGGATATATTCACCGGCTGTCGGGCGAAAAGGAACGCCGCCGTTCGGGAGGGGCCGGCGTTTATTATCATGCCTCCTACTGGGGACGTCCGCACGATTATCTCTGGCTGGCTTCCACTTCGCCGGCGCTGATTTATACGGAAATGAAACGCGCATACGAACATGGAGTCGATCGAAACTGGAGTGTAAATGTGGGCGACATCAAACCGGCGGAATATCTGACGGAGTTTTTCCTGGATATGGCCTGGGACGTCCGACTTTGCGAAAATGATCCGTCCGTATTCCGGCATCTCAGCCGGTGGATGGAAAGAGAATTTGGCCGGGAGATCGCTCCCGAAGCAACGGCCGTCATGAAGGAATATTACCGGCTGGCGAATTTCCGCAAACCGGAACATACAGGCTGGAGCAGAGTGGAAGAACAGGGTTTTCCGGATGGCGGGCTTACGCCGGTCAAAGATTCGGAATACAACCTTTTCTTTAATGATGAACTGAACCGGCGAATACGGAATTATCAGACGATCGAAGAAAGGGTGAAGCAGTTGAAACCGTTCGTGCCGGCGAACCGGCAAAGCGCCTTCTTTGAACTGGTCGAATATCCCGTCCGCGGCGCATCTCTGATCAATCAAAAATGGCTGTACGCGCAGCTGGCGCATTATTATACAGATATTGATTTGACTCTGGCAAAAGAATATGCGGATAAAAGCGTTCGAGCCTATACGGAAATTGAGCAGATTACCGAAGCATACAACCGGTTGGAAAACGGGAAATGGCGGCGGATGATGGATCATCAGCCCCGCAAGCTCCCCGTTTTTGACAAACCGGAATTTCACACACTGGATTCGCTGATGCGGGAAACGGTTGATCCGGGTAACTCCGCCGGAAAAGTTCTCTCCGTAACGGAAAGTCGTGTGATGGCCCAAAATGCCGGACAGGCCATCAACCTTTCGGAAAACCATCAGATCATAGAAGGTCTGGGACACAGTTTCGCCGCCATACCGATGAAACAGGGCGAATCGCTGTCGTTTACTTTCGATATTCCGCAGGCAGGCGATGCGAAAATCAAGGTTGCGACGATCCCGAATCACGATGTGGACGGTCGGGGAATGAAAATCACCCTGTCGGCGGACGGGAAAGCCGTCGGAACAGCCGATTACAGCGTGAGAGACCGCAGTGAGACATGGAAACAAAACGTGTTGCGCGGACAGGCCGTCTCCGTTTTCGACCATCACTTTCACAGAGCGGGAAAAACAACGCTGACGGTCGAAGCCTTGACGCCATATATCATCCTCGACCAGATCATGGTGGACATGAGTGACGGAGCGACGTTTTATGAGTTTCCGGTGTTAATTGATGAAGACCGGGGAGTCATTAAGTAGCATCCGGGGTATTAAAGATTCTACCACGGAGACACAGGGGGATACAAAGATCTCTGTGTTCACCGTGTCTCCGTGGTTATACTTTGCGCAGGATAATATCTTCAAATCTTCCGGCATTTCCTCAAAAAAAACATTACATTTGCACACTGTTTCACTTACAGCATAAATAAT
>JAIRXI010000311.1 GCA_031268395.1 Tannerella sp.
CGGAGATATGCTCCCGGCCGGGGGCTTTGCCGTCGAAGACGGCGGCTATGTCGCACCCGGCCGTGGCGCGGAGGAGATTCGCATCGCACCGGATTCCGAACGCCTCCAGTTGCTTGCCCCCTTTGCCCCCTGGGACGGCCGGGACCTGCTCGACATGCCGCTCCTTGTCAGGGTGAAAGGCAAATGTACGACCGACCATATTTCCATGGCCGGCCCCTGGCTGCGCTATCGCGGACATCTGGAGCATATTTCGGGCAACCTGCTGATGGGCGCCGTCAACGCCTTCAGCGGAAAGACGAACGAGGTCAAGAACCAGCTCACCGGCACATACGGAAGCGTGTCGGCCGTGGCCGGAGCCTACAGGGCGGCAGGCATCGCCTCCGTCATCGTGGCCGAAGACAATTACGGCGAAGGTTCTTCGCGTGAACATGCGGCGATGGAGCCGCGTTTCCTGAATGTCCGGGTCGTGCTGGCCAAGTCGTTCGCCCGCATACACGAAACCAATCTGAAGAAACAGGGTATGCTGGCGCTGACGTTTGCCCGTCCGGACGACTGCGACCGTATCCGCGAAGACGACCGCCTGAGCGTGAAAGGGCTGGCTGCGTTTGCGCCCGGCCGTCCCCTGACGGTCGTGCTAACACACGGCGACGGCTCGGCGGAGGAATTTCCGGCAAACCATACCTGCAACGAAGTACAGATCGAATGGTTCCGCGCCGGTTCGGCCCTGAATTATAATGCAATCAAACGAAAACAAAGCAATGGGGAAAATACAGATTTATAATGGAAAACTGCTTGTGCCCGACTGCGTAACGGTCCCCTTTGTCACGGGCGACGGCGTGGGGGCGGAAATCATGCCGGTCTGCCGGCGCACGGTCGACGCGGCCCTGCAAAAGGCATACGGCGGGAAGAAGCGGATTGACTGGCAGGAAGTGATGGCGGGAGAGCGTTCGTTCAGCCGCGACGGTTCGTGGTTGCCCGGCGAGACGCTGGACGCCTTCCGCGACTGCCTGGTGGGCATCAAGGGGCCGCTGACCACGCCTGTGGGCGGCGGCATCCGCTCGCTGAACGTCGCACTGCGGCAGGCGCTCGACCTGTATGCCTGCGTGCGTCCCGTGCGCTGGTTCAGGGGCGTGGGGTCGCCGCTGAAGGAACCGTGGAAAGTAGACATGACCGTCTTCCGCGAAAATACGGAAGACATTTATGCCGGTATCGAATGGGAACAGGGCACGCCCGAAGCGACCAGGTTCGGGCGCTTCCTGAGGGAGGAGATGGGCGTGGGGAATATCCGTTTTCCGGAGACTTCGTCGTATGGCGTGAAGCCCGTCTCGGTCGAGGGCACCGAACGCCTGGTACGTGCTGCTATCCGGTATGCGATGGATCATCGCCTGCCCTCCGTGACACTGGTGCACAAGGGCAACATCATGAAGTACACCGAAGGCGGCTTCCGGCGGTGGGGCTACGAACTGGCCGGGCGGGAGTTTGCCGGGTGCGGCGTCGAGGTCAACGACATGATAGCCGACGCCTTCCTGCAAAACACCCTGCTCAAACCGGAAGCCTTCTCCGTTATTGCCACGCTGAACCTCAACGGCGACTACATCTCCGACCAGCTGGCCGCCATGGTGGGAGGCATCGGCATCGCGCCCGGCGCCAACATCAACTATGTTACGGGACACGCGATCTTCGAGGCCACCCACGGTACGGCGCCCGACATTGCCGGCGCCGGCAGGGCCAATCCCTCGTCGCTCCTGCTCTCGGCCGTGATGATGCTGGAATATTTCGGCTGGACGGAGGCCGCCCGGCTGATTACCGGCGCCATGGAAAACTGTTTCTCCCGCCGCCGGGCTACCGCCGACCTGGCGCGCTTCATGCCGCAGGGACAGGCCGTGACGACCTCCGCCTTCGGAAACGAAATCGTCCGGCTGATAACCGGCGAACAAGTAATATAATGTTCCATATTCAAAGTTCAAAAATCATGATCAAGAAGTTTTTAACCTGCAAGCTGGCCGACACGGTCAGACATTCGTCAAAAATTGACAGTTCGCTGTTCAAAAAATACGGCGTCAAGCGCGGTCTGCGCAACGAAGACGGTTCCGGCGTACTCGTCGGACTGACGAGAATAGGAAATGTCGTGGGCTACGAGCGCACGGAAGACGGGGCGCTGAAACCCATCCCGGGAAAACTGTTTTACCGCGGATATGACATCGAAGACCTCGTCCATGCCGTCATAAAGGAAAAGCGCTACGGCTTCGAAGAAGTGGCTTACCTGCTGCTTTCCGGCGACCTGCCTGACAGGGATGAGCTGAAGGACTTCCGCGAACTGCTGTACGAAAACATGCCCCTGCCGCACGAAACGATCATGAGCATCATGTCGCTCCGCGGCAGCAACATCATGAATATCCTGGCGCGCAGCGTGCTTGAGATGTACACGTTTGACCGGAATCCCGACGACCTGTCGCGCGAGAACATCATGCAGCAGTCCATCGAACTGATTTCACGCTTTCCGACCATTATCGCGTATGCATACAATGTCCTGCGCCATCACGACAAGGGGCGATCGCTGCATATCCGCCACCCGAATCCCGAACGGGCCTTTGCCGGGAATTTCCTCTACATGCTCAAAAGAGACTGTACGGAACTTGAAGCCCGCACGCTCGACCTGCTGCTCATCCTGCAGGCCGAACATGGCGGCGGCAACAACTCCACCTTTACCGTCCGCGTCACTTCGTCCACCCGGACAGACATCTATTCCTCCATCGCCGCCGGCATCGGCTCGCTCAAGGGGCCGCTCCACGGCGGAGCAAACATCCAGGTGGTCGACATGTTCAATCACCTGAAAGAAAACATCCGGGACTGGAAAAACGTGGAGGAAATCGATGCCTACCTGACCCGTATCCTGAACAGGGAGGTCTACAATCGGACGGGGCTGATCTACGGCATCGGCCATGCGGTCTACACCATCTCCGACCCGCGCGCCCTGCTGCTGCGCGAACTGGCGCGCGACCTGGCCGGAGAAAAGGGCCGGCTGGACGAATTTGAGTTCCTCGAACGGCTCGAAGAGCGTGCCGTCGACGTCTTTGCCCGCGTCAAGAACAACGGGAAACAGGTCTCAAGCAATGTTGACTTCTATTCCGGCTTTGTGTACGAACTGATCGGTCTGCCCACAGAAATCTATACGCCGCTGTTTGCCATGGCCCGCATTGTCGGCTGGACCGCTCACCGCAACGAAGAACTGAACTTCGCCGGCAGACGTATCATCCGGCCGGCCTACAAAAACATCATCCCGGAAACCCTCCCTTATGTGCCGCTGATGGAAAGGTAACGAACAGAGAACGGAGCATAAAGCCAAAAGGCCCACTGGCTGCATCACCGGCAAAGGAGGCTTCGCGTCGTCCGCAACCGAACGGTCTCAATTAACCCAACATGTCCATACACGACGGGAAGTGTCTAATGGACATGTTGGGATAAATAACCTGTAAGCGTTTCAGGCACCGCAAGGAGCCTCTCGGTCTCCTCCCGATTCAAACACGGAGGAAGACGGAAAGGAACTGTTTCAAAAGCCGAATGCCGCCGTCATTGCGAGGAACGAAGCAATCGCCGATACACGCA
>JAIRXI010000395.1 GCA_031268395.1 Tannerella sp.
GATGGAAGCGAGGTCGGGCGTACAGGGGCCGTAAAGCGTTTCCTGACCGAGCGTCATTACGGTCACATTCTGTGCAGGCAGTTTCCCTTTCCGGGAATAAGCGCTGCTGCTGATTGACAGCGCTGCCACAATAAGGGTGATGCTTAAAAATACTTTTTTCATAATGAATTTATGTTTATTAAAATCTTGCGTATGTTTTTCTACGTGTCTCACAGTTTTTGTTTTATAAAAACGATGCAAAGATAACTCTGCCGTTTCTTTTTATTATACTTCACGCGGGCTATTTTTGTGCATTGTATTTTCTCCGTCATTGCGAACGAAGTGAAGCAATCCAGGCACAGGCGATGACCCGGATTGCTTCGGGCTGCGCCCTCGCAATGATGACGGGGAGGAAGAACGCCATTACGATGAAAGCAATGCACATAACCACGCCGCGTGAAGTATAACAGGTCCGAAAAATGTTTTCCCCGTATTCGGCGCCCGATTCGGAACGTTCCAAATCCAATTCGGAACGACCAAAATCCAATTCGGAACGACCAAAACTCCGTTCGGAACGACCAAAATCCAATTCGGAATGACCAAAACTCCGTTCGGAATGACCCGAAATGGGCTGCGGGGAACGGGAGAATTTATCCGACCATCGGTATTTATTTATCTTTAAATAAGCATTTTATATACTTAGCGCGGGATATTTTTGTGCATTGTATTTCTCCCGTCACCAGCGACAAAGGAAGCAATCCAGGTTGTCGCCTGTGCCTGGATTGCTTCGTTCCTCGCAATGACGGGGAGGGAGACTGCGATGAATAGCAATGCACAAAACCATGCCGAGCTCAGTATATATCGTCGAGATAAAGCAACTGGTCGGCCCGGTTGCGTTTGCCGCCCGGCACTTCCAGCATCGTGCCTCCGTGGTAATGAGGCGAGACGGAGCGGTTCAGGTCAAGGTCGGCACAGAGGAGGCCGATGTTTTCCGCGATATCGAACGTCCGCACGTCCCTGAACGTGGGCGGGTGGTTGGAGAGGATGCCCACTTTCCCGAAATCGGTCTCGAAAATATCCGTTTTCGTACCGGGGGCGACACACTTGTCGTTTATTTCCGGACTGTAGGGGTGAATCTTGTCGTAGACACTGAAGCCCTTAGGGGGCGTCCATCTCATACCAGGGAGCCTCTAAAAACTTCAACTTCAAGGCTTGCAAGGCTCTAAAAACGGAGCTCACTAATAGTAAATGAGCATTTAGCGACGAAGCATTACGCAGAAGTTGGATTTTTTAGAGGTTCCCATTAGTCAATTACACTACAATAAAATCAATCCACCGGGTTTTGTTTCCATTTCCCGTTCGCATTGATGATATCGTCCGGATTGTAGGGGAACGCGATGTCCGTTGCCGGATTGAAATTCCGGGCAGGCCACGTTTCCACCGGCTCCCAGTCGGAATCCGGATCGCTACGTTCATAGTGGTGGCGTCCCATCTTTGGGGCGTTCAGTTTGTCCCATTCCTGCCAGCGTTTCAGGTCCATAAACCGGTCGGCATATTCGCCGGCCAACTCGCAACGGCGTTCGTGCTTGAGGTCGTCCATCGTAGCTACGGTGTAAACGTCGCCCAGACCGGCGCGGCGCGTCAGTCGGTTCAGTTCCCTGGCTGCTCCGGCGCCATCGCTATTCATAATCAACGCTTCGGCTTTGAACAGTACCATTTCCGCATGGCGCACAAGCGGCGTGTTCAGGTCGTTATTCAGATCGTTGGTATAGGGTGAGTGGCCGAGGCCGGCATCATCCACGTATCCGTAGTTCCACGGCTCCAGGTACTTCGCAAGCATGAATCCCGATTCGAGGTCGGCCGTAGACCAGAATCTCCGCAGTTCGCCGAAGAAAAGGAACTCGTCGCCGTACTCCAGCATGGTAACTCTGCGCCGCCGGTCGCCTTCGGCAAATTCGTTGTACAGTCCCAGCGTAGGTTTAAAGAACCCCCAACCGTTGAACCGTCCCCAAGCCTGGTTGTCGATTACCACGCCTCCCAATACGCATCCGGTTCGCATCGTCCCTGAGTTGTTAATCGACCAGATGTATTCCTTCGACCAGTTATTGGCCATCGTGAAGACGTCGGCAAAGTTGTCCAGCAATCCACGTCGGCCTTCCGATTCAATACGGTCAACCAATGGAGGAATCAGCGCCCATTTGCCCGGGTCGTGCTGCGCCCAGTAGGCGTAGGTTTTCACCATATAAGCCCAGGCAGCCGCCTTGTGCGCCCGGCCGTAGTCTTCCTCGCCATATTCTTCAAAGAACGGCAGAACGGTTGCCGCCTTTTCCAAATCCTGAATAATGAGGTCGTAGTTCTCCATTACCGTAGCGCGCTGTTCCTGCGGCTGGTATATATACGGATCATAGTCTTCGTAGCGGTCAAACGGGAAGCCGTTGTCGACGCGACCGTAACGGTAAGCAAAGATAAAATGCAGCTTGGCCCGCATAAAATAGGCTTCGGCCAACCGTTTCTGTTCGACGGGGGTCAGCGACTCCTTGCGGAGCAAGTTGTAGATCATCCAGTTCGACCATGTCAGGGGACGGATCAGATTCCGGACAATACCCAGCGGGCCTTCGCGACCGGTGTAGGTGAAGTTGGCGAGGTTATACTCGTCTGTGCCACGGGTTCTGCCGTAAATAAAGTCATCACTTCCGCCGGTAATTTCATAGAAGAACTCTCGACCGTATGGATACTGATTGTAATAGCACTCATAATAGATGCCGTTCATGGCATCGTCGGCATCCTTGTCCGAAAGGAAAAAGTTCCCTGTCGTCGGTTCCTTCTCACGCTGTACGTCCAGAAAGTCCGTACATGAAGTCAGCATGACCGATATAACGGATAATATATAAATAAACTGTTTCATATCTTAATAATTTATTGGTTCAACGATTAATAAATAAGTCTGACACCAAACGAAACCGTCCGCGGAACGGGGTACCGCCCGCTATCCATACCTTTTTGTCCTACCTCGGGATCCATCCCCGTATAGTTGGTAAATGTATACAGATTGTCGATACTTGCATACACGCTCAGCAGGCTTTGCCTGTCCAGGAAATGACCCGCTCTGTGCATCAGGCTGCTCAGGTCGTACGACACATTGAGGTTCTTGATTCGCATGTACGCCCCGTTTTCCAGATACCAGTCGGAGTTGGTAGAGAAGTTACGGTTGGGGTCGAAGATTGATATGCGCGGAATGTCGTTTGTTTTCGGATAGGCATCCAGGATCTTGTCCCAGCGGTTGAAGTTACCGATAGATTCGTTCAGCGTCGTCAGTTTGAAGGCATGGAAAATCCTGGTATTGCCCACGCCCTGAAGCAACAGTCCGAAGGAAAGGTTCTTCCAGGTGAATCCGGCGCTCAGACCGCAGGTCAGTTTCGGGAAATACGAACCCATGTAAATGCGGTCGTCATCGTTGATTTGTCCGTCGCCGTTCTGGTCAATGAACTTCAGGTCGCCGGCCACAGCATTCGGTTGAATCCGAACCCCGTTCCTGTCTACGTATGCAGCCGCTTCGGCGTCGGACTGGAACAGCCCGGCGGATTCAACCAGCCAGTAGGAATAAATCGGATCGCCTTCGCGAGTACGGAAGGGAGTCAGCGCGCCGCCACGGTACGTATCAGCTTCACGCCAGGTCGGTTTCTCCCCGGTCATCGGGTCTTCCGGCCCGATATAATGAAGTTTGTTAGTCAGCGTAGCCAGGTTGGCATTGACGTAATAACTTACGTCGCCGACCTTGTCGCTCCAGCCTGCCGAGAACTCCCAGCCGGTATTGCGGATTTCGCCTTCGTTGATTTTCGCCGGGGTAACCCCTATCATGGATGGCCAGCCTATCTGCTGATCTTTGATCAGGTTATACGTCCTTTTATTGAAATAGTCCGCCGTGAAAGCAAACCGGTCGTTGAGCAGGTTGATATCCACCCCGAAATCGGACTGTTCGGACGTTTCCCACGTCAGGTGCGGATTGAAAGCCATAGAGTTTGACACCATTCTGGTGACAAGCGGACTGTTGATACCAACCTGTCCGCCCTGTTGTCCGGAGTTCCAGATTCTCAGCATTTCATAACCGGAAGCTACCCCAACGGTACCCAGGTTACCGATACGTCCCCAGCCGCCACGAAGTTTCAGCAGCGTCAGGAAATCCGACTTGGGCATAAACGGTTCTTCCGACAGTTTCCATGCCACCGTCACAGCCGGGAAATCGCCGTATTTATTCCCTGCGGGCAAGCGTCCGGCATAGTCGCGACGGAAGGAAGCCGTGGCAAAATAACGGTTGTTCCAGCTGTACGTCGCGCTTCCTACGAAAGATACGTTATTGTCCGGATAATCGTTACCGATATTATCGGTAGACTCATCCGTCGGGCTGTCATACGAGGAGGCGTAAGAGAGATACCGGAAGAAGGGGTCTTCCACTTCAAGATTCCTGCCGGTTACAGCGAGACTCTTACCCCGCGATTCGTTGGCGGTCGTAGCGGCCATCAGCCCCAGCGAATGTTTTCCGAAAGTCCGGTCATAGTTAAGCCTGTTTTCTATTTCCCACCGGGTGAGGATGCCTGTCGTATACCCCAGACTGTTGTTGAGATCGGGTTTGCCCGGCTCAGTACGGCGGGGAGTAAAATTCTTGTCGAAGAACGAACTCCGCTGGTAACTGAACCGTCCGGTATATCTCAGGCCGGGTATCGGCTCCGTAATCTCAAAGAAAGTGGAGGTATGGAGGTTGACAGGCGCCTTATACTGGTTGGAGGCAGTCAGCGCGCGCACCGGATTGATCAAATCCCCGTAGATGTCGGCAAAATTGGAACCGTACCGGGCTGCATAAGCCGGGTCTTTGGGGGCTGTACCGCCGAATGTGCCGTCGGAATAGTACACTTCCGCACTCCGGGGCATACCCAGGGCATTCCAGATAACTCCGTCGTAAGCGTCGTTCGTATTGGCGCCACGGCTCTGGCCAAAATACCAGTGGGCATCTTCGCGTATCCGGATGTATTCCCCGATATTAAACCATGCATCATACCGCACATCGAAGTTCTTCCTGTAAGAGCCGATTAGTACGCCCTGTTCATCGGTATATTGAAGCGAGAGCCGGTTGGCGAAGTTTTCCGTTCCGCCGTTGATGGACACGTTGTGCCGCTGAAAAGGCGCATTACGGAAAATGGCGTCGATCCAGTCCGTACGATTCTGCGTGATGTAAGGATTCTTGACCGGGTCCCAGCCGTCGGGCAGCGCCTGGCCTGCGTCGGCATACGACTTTTCCCGGACAGCCCGCTGGTCTTCGATCAACAGCGATTGCGGCAGACGGGTAGCCTGCGAAAAGCCGAATGTGCCTTCGTAGCCAATACTCGGCTTACCGGCTTTCGCCTTTTTGGTAGTCACCAGGATTACGCCGGATGCGCCGGATTGCGCTCCGTAGATAGCAGCCGAAGCAGCATCCTTCAATACGACGATGGATTCCACGTCATTCAAATTCACCGGGGCGCCGGGCACGCCGTCTACTACCCACAGCGGTTTTTCCGCCTCTCTCGAACCCTGGCCGCGGATGGTAATGGCTACATCGTCGGAAGGGCTACCGCTATTCTTCTGTATGGTCACGCCGGGAATCTGTCCCTGCAACATCTCGGCCACGCTGGACACCGGGCGCTGCTTCAGCGTCTCGACATTCTTAACAATACCGACGGCGGCCGACAGGTCGGCTCTCCGCATGGTCGTACCGTAGCCGAGGACAACGATTTCTTCCAGCATCTTGCTGTCTTCGCGGAGGATGATTCGCAGGTTCGTCTGATCTCCAACCCGGATTTCCTGCGTCAGGTATCCGATATAGGAAACCTGCAGCACGGCATTCGGTGATACGGTAATGGCAAATTGTCCGTTTTGATCGGAGATATTTCCGTTGGCAGTACCTTTTTCCACCACGTTGGATCCGGTCAGCGGTTCACCCTGCTCGTCGATAACGACGCCGGTGATACGTTTCCCGGACTGTTGCGCAATCGTTACGCCGCTACGGAACATGTTGCTTTCGCGTGATGACAGGATGATGCTTCGGTCTAAAACTTTGTACGATACGTTGGTACCGGCAAAGAGTTCGTCGAGAACGGCAAATACGTCCGAATTTTGTTTTTTCAGCGTTATCAACCGTTCAATGTTCACTTGCTTGTTGTTATAGAAAAAGTTAAATTCCGACTGACTTTCTATCTCGTCAAGCACATTCTGCAACGGCACGTTACGTACGTTCAGCGACAAGCGGGCTATTTGCCCGTAGGAATCAGCCGCATACGATATGCCAAGCGAAAAACAGATTAAAAATACGGTGAGTTTCATAGACCTTGGTATTTTCTCCCAGGCAGCTAACAAACGATTTGTCGTCCCGGAATGTTGGATGTTTAATTTATTTCTCATATATTTGCAATGATTTATTTCGTTATAAAAAGATTTGTTTTTTACTTGTTTCAGGCAAGTCGACAAAACGACTTTTTACACGGGAACGGATATTTCCCATCTTTTCCCGTGTTTTTCCTTTTTCTATGGCGGGCGTGCTTTCATGATACATTTTTTTTAATGGGTTAAATATAGCTCTATCTCTGTTTTTTGTATCTCCCCTTCGTCACTGATCACTTGCTTCTGCGAATAATTGATCCCCGACGACAGTTTGAAATGCTCCAAAATCCGTATCAGATCCTGATCGGTGAAGGCGCCGGTAAACGAATTTTCATACAGGGCTTCTTCCCTGATCTTAAAACTTACGTTAAACCGTTTGCTCAATATCCACAGCGCTTCTTCGAAGGGGGTATCCCTGAATATAACGCGCCCGTTTTTCCATGCGATATCTTTTTGTACGTATGTTTTTTGCAGTTTAGCTTCCCGGGTCTGCGGAATGTAGGTGATTTGCTGTTCCGGTTTCATCGGGTATTTCCGGTATTCTCCCGTCCCGTTGAGGCAGATCAGGCTGACGGCTCCTTTCATCAATGTAGTTTTCACGAAACCGTTTGTCTCGTAGGCGTCAATATTAAATTCCGTACCCGTCACCTCAAGTGACAAATGATGGGGCGCCTGTACGATGAATTTCCTTTTTGCATCTTTGGCTACCGAGAAATATGCTTCGCCGGATACGTAGACTTCGCGTTTGTCTCCGGAAAAGACGACCGGATACCTGACGTACGAGCCGGAGTTAAGCCAGACTTCACTTCCGTCGGGTAATTCCAGGAAACTGACCGCGCCGGCGCTTGCACGTGCAGTCATATATCTTACCGGCCCTTCCTTCCCAGGTATCAGATAAAGCAGTGTTCCTGCCAGCAACGGCAGGAAACATATTGCCGTCAGCCGGTAGATGCCGGTTTTGATGTTTCGCCGTCTTCTTTTTCGTTCAATCCGTCTGGTAATTTTTCTTAATGCCGGACGGGCATCCGTCTTTTGGATGATGTCCAGCGTATCCGAAGTGTAAAGTAAATGGCAGACCTCTTTAGCCAATGACCTGTTCTCGTCGGATTCCATTATCCAGACGTCTATCTCCCGGCGTTCTTCCATATTAAGATCACCCGAATAATATCGAGATAGCCAAGTCATATTGATATCGTTTTTTATCATGAGCTGTTATGTTTTATACATGGAAGACTAACGGGAGAGAAAATATCCTAAACGGAAATTTTTTTTTCGAAGAAGAAGATGTGATTTTAACGCTTTTGTAACATAAATGTTTCCGAATAGAATGTTGCCATATAAAATTTATATCCTATTTTTGCATAAAAAATATCCGCAAGATGTTAACTGAAGCAAATAATATAGAAGACAATGAACTTTTTGCCGCCATCCGTAACGGAGAAAAAAAAGCATTTGACCTTCTTTTTTTGAAGTATTATCCGAAGCTATGTGCATACGCACGGCAGTTTGTGGATTTTCACGATGCGGAAGAAATTGTGCAGGATGTAATGGTTTGGTTCTGGGAAAACCGAATCATGCAAGTCTTTGAAGTGTCGCTGAAAGGCTATCTGTTCAAAGCCGTGAAAAACCGGTGTCTCACGCTGATTAACCGGAACGGGCTGCGACAGCGGGTCATGACAACGATACACAAGGATATGGAAGAATTATACGATGACCCTGACTTTTACGCCGTGGAAGAACTTATGGACAAACTCAATGAAGCGCTTCAATCCATGCCGGCCACCTACCGCGAAGCGTTTGAGCTAAACAGGTTTCAGCGGATGCCCTATAAGGATATTGCGGTACAGTTGAGTCTTTCCCCCAAAACAATCGATTACCGCATTCAACAAGCGCTGAAAATCCTTCGTGTCAAACTGAAAGACTATTTGCCGTTGCTGTCCTTTTTGCATTAAGTAACATGCGCGTACCTGACGGCACGCTTCATACTTACCCGGATTCCCGGTACCGTTCATGCAGTGACTTAACTGCCCCTGATTAATGCCAGTTAAGCGCGACAGTCCGGCAAGAGAAAAATAACTTGTGTAACAGTTAAGGTCGGCGAAGGGTGAAACTTGTCCGCCGTTTCCGTGCCGTCACCGGTTAAGGATGCTGTAAACCAGTTCCATGTCGACATGCCGGCGCACGTGTGCGGCAAGTTTGTCATACTGTTCTTCCCTGAAGGCGGCATAGTCGAAAGCGGCCGGCGACGAAGTCCTGTCGAGGAAGGGCTGTAACAGAAGGTCTACTGCGGGAGCATTGTCCAGTATGCCATGAATATAGGTTCCCATGCAGCGATTATTCATAAGGCATCCGTGCGCCGATGCATCCGGGAGGGAGCTGTCGCCGGTGAGCGGGACAGCGGTATCGGCGGGAGTTTCGTCAGCGGGATACGTCAATGCCGGGGCTTGCGCACCGGGCAGAAAAGCGGTCTCGCCCATGTGTATCTCATATCCGTGACAGATGTCTGCGCCGGCGGCCATGCGGAACGTTACCCGGCGCGTGATTTTTTCTTTCGTCAGGCGGGTCGTGACCGGCAGCAGTCCAAGTCCGGGCAGGCGTTCCGTATCACCCTCCACATGGTCCGGGTCGCAAACCTCCATGCCCATCATCTGGTATCCGCCGCAAATGCCCATCACCGTGGCGCCGTTGCGGCTGGCCTGCAATATCGCCTGCGCGAGGCCGCCGCGCCGCAGTTCGCAGAGGTCGCCCAGCGTATTTTTCGTTCCGGGAATGAGGATGATATCCGCCTTGAGCAGTTCGGCGGGACTGGCGGTGTAGAAAAGATGCACCCGCCCGTCGCGCTCCAGCACGTTGAAGTCGGTGAAATTGCTCATGTGCGGCAGCAGCACGACGGCAACATTCACCTTGCCCCGCATCGCGTCAAGTTTTTTCGTCCTGAGCATCACGCTGTCCTCCTCCTCGATGTAAATGTCCCGGAAATAAGGCGCCACGCCCACGACCGGCACCCCGCACAAGTCCTCAATCATCCTGACTCCGCCGGCAAACAGGCTGGCGTCGCCGCGGAACTTGTTGACAAGGATGCCCCCAATCAGCCGCCGGTCTTCCTCCGCCTGCAGCATGACCGAACCGTAAAGGCTCGCAATCACGCCCCCGCGGTCAATGTCGGCGACGAGGATGACCGAAGCGCCGGCATGACGCGCCATCGGCAGATTCACCATATCCACATGGCGCAGGTTAAGTTCCGCGATGCTCCCGGCGCCTTCCAGCACGACAGGGTTGTAACGTCCGGCAAGGCGGTCGTAGGCCGCATGGACTTCACGCACCAGCTCAGCCCGGCCCCGTTCGCTGAAAAAATCCCGCGCATCCCGGTTGCCCGCCGGACGGCCGTTGAGCACGACCTGCGACGTACAGTCGCCCGACGGCTTGAGAAGCACGGGATTCATATCCGTATGGCACGGAACGCCCGCCGCTTCGGCCTGCACCGCCTGCGCGCGGCCAATCTCAAGGCCTTCGGGCGTAACGAACGAATTGAGCGCCATGTTCTGCGCCTTGAACGGAGCGGGATTGTATCCGTCCTGCCTGAAAATGCGGCAGAAAGCCGCCGCCATAACGCTTTTCCCAACGTCGCTGCCCGTCCCGGCGAACATCACCGGACGAAGTCTTTTTGTTTCCGCAAATTTCATATCCGACGGCATATAACTGTGGTATTAACTCTTTTGTGCCGCAAAGGTAGATAAAAAAAACCAACGGATGCCTTTATCCTGTAACAGGTTCATGAAAACAGGAAAAAGAAGTCTTTTTGCGGGTGAGTATGGAATATACAGGCGAACTATCCGAAAAGGGAAGTTGTCCAATCCGAATATTTTTTGAATATGAATACTCAATATAATACCCAATCCAGCCCTCCAGCCATTACGCGCGGCGTCTCCCTCACCGTCATTGCGAGACCCCACCCCAGCTTCGCCGGGGTGGGATCTCGCAATGACGGGGAGGGAGACCGCAATGACGGGGGAACGGCTATGGTTCCTTCACAGGTATAATATTGAGTATTCATATTTTTTGAAATAATAAGGATATGAGTATTGGCAAACAAATACATCCGCCTTGCGAAGAATATGGATATTTTATCCCGTTTTTCCAATTCGTGCTGCATTGCGGCACGAATTGGAAAGCAATTTCAACCTCGAGATTACTTATAATGCAAACCCATGACATTTATTGCCCGGACAATACAGGCTATAATACAACTGTCTGTTTGAACGTTTGTTCGAAACGATTGCAGACTTCGACCGTAACTTGTTTTGTGTTTTCAGCAGGTTTTGCTCTGAAAAGATGCAATGTTTTATACCCTGCCGCCTTGCCATGCATGGTGATATAGTCCTGATCTTCATCGGCAAACTGTTCCATTTCACCTTTAAGGATACCGTCTTCATACCATTTTACCTGATAAGTCATATCCCAGTCCCATACATTAGCCACGACATAGCCTGCCTGCGATATAAATTCGTCGGGTTTATATACCCTGAACTGATAATCAGAGTCTTTTCCCGTAGCTTTGTACTGCCAGGAAATATTTTCTCCATTTACATTGACTATAAGGTATCCGTTGGGCGCTCCACAACGGTTCACGTTTCCTGCCCACCAGGCTCCACAGACGGCTCCTATGTTATGTTCGTATATGTCGGGAGTAACTTCATAATTTTCAAAGAAATGAGTGTGTCCGGCAAAAATATGAACTTTGTACCCTTTCAAGATTTCCATCAGTTCCAGTCTGTTTCGTGTATTTCCTTCTCCATTATCACTTTGATTGGACGTGGGTGCATGCAGATTAATGAAAACGGTGCTGCCCGGAAGTACATAGCTCAGATCTTTTATCAACCATTTCAATTGATCTTCGGTAAAACGCTCCGTATATTTTTTATCTTTGAAATAGTCAATGTTTTTCAATGTAACGATATGTATCTTTCCGATATTGACCGAATAATCCGTAGGCCCGAAGTGCGATTCATATATTTGTTCTCCATAGCAGGCCGCTTTGTCTTCCGTATTGCTGAAAGCATTGCAGGCGAGGTTGAAATCATGATTGCCGATCGTATGAAAATAGCAGTCAACGCCTGTTTCCTTCAATATGTTTTTGTACGGGTCAAATAAATCCATCATATCGAATACAATATCGCCTACTACCGCTGCATACACCGGTGAGGACGTCCTGATGCGTTTCAACGTTTCCCGGATATCTGCGGCGCTCTCATTACGAAAACGTTGTAAATGAGTTTCGTTCCTCACCTGAGGGTCTGATAAGACTATATACATGAATTGATCCGACTGTTTTTCCTTTTTACGTAGAACAAAATCCCGGCGATTGATTTTTTCCTGCCGACTCAATGGCGCATAGAATCCTGTTGCGATAAAACTGTCTGTTTCTATCTCGTAAGCCGGGGGTACGGAAATGGAGACAAACCGGCTTTCGGACAAATTTGTTTTCAGGTAATAAATCCCGTTGTTGTCAGTTTGTGTGAAGTTGAATCCGTCATTAACGACAACGCTTCCTATAGGGTTGTTCTTACTGTCAACAACAACACCTTTCACTGTAAATCTTTCCCGATCGGGAATCCGGACAGTTGCAACCTTAACGTATCGGTTGTCCGTTCGCTCGTGTTTCCCGCCGCACGCCAGCGTGAAAATAGACAGGAGTAATAATAAGACTGTATGTTTCATTTTCTTACGATTATAAAGTGACAAGAACTATTTTATCGAAAAATTCAAGAATTGCCATAGGTTCTTTTATTGCGGCAACCACGCGTTCGAGGTCGGTTGTATTGTTTTCCGTACAGATCACATTCGCACAGTCCAACATGTGGGCAAATCTTTTGCGGACGTCTTCTTCGCTGATTTCATTTTTACGAATTGCTTTTTTCAGGTATTTATCCACCTTGATTACGGAATTGTAGACTGCCGGCTTACGTATTTCCACTACTGAACTGGAAAGTCCTACACTGATTTCATATTCTTGGGTATAACTTATCCGGAAAGTATTCCATTTATCGGTTATTTCGGACCCGAGATAATGCGTTTCTTCAAAAACAGTTTCTTTTACCGGTATCTCTCCGTATACTTCATAAGTAAATCGAACTGTTTCCGTTTTGTTATTCTCCGATTTTTTTCCCCCGTCGGGGTTGGTACAGGTCGGTATCGCGTTAGACTCGGCATAAGCTAATGTCTGACTTTGCATATTGATTGCAAAAATCAGGCTCAATAATAATGTATTTACTGTTTCCATTTTAAAATTATTTTTTTTGTTAAACATTGATGTTTTACTGTTGCCAGATCAAACGGATACTTGTGTCATCACCACCCATATTCCGTTTGGCTTCCTGATAGTTCGTGAGATTTGTCCGTTGCAATGCTGCAGGATATTTAAAACGTTTCGGCATCCGGTTGCCGGTCGGTACTCCTGCTCCACTCGGAATTTTCGGCAATCCTGTCCGGTTAAATTCATACCACTGTTGGTAATCGCAGAAGAAAAGGGCATAATATTTCTGTATCATGATCCGCTCCATTGTACCGTCATAGGCGGCCTCTTCATTCGATAAATAATCGGCAGGCATAGAGGCGCCCCATTGTTCGATAGCGGCTTTTACCCCTCTTTCATACGCACCTTGCGCATCGTCGCCGGCAATACCTTTGAACGCAAGTTCGGATTTAATAAACTCAAGTTCCGCATATGTCATCAGCGACAGGCTCATTGGCGCTATAGCAATTCCCTGATTCGGAGCGGAGCCTGCGTATGATGGCACGATTGCGTATCCGCTCGGCCAACCGACATAAGATCTTACTCCACCATTATTTGCCTGTGTAGCGAAAATTGGCAGGCGAGGATCATTCCATGCAAGCAGATTGTTTACAAAAAATTCGGATACGACGATATATGAAGTAAGGTCCTGAGGCCTTATCATAGGAGGCTCCTGCGGGAATACCCCCGAAATATAAACCGCAGCGCCATCATCATTGGACTCGAAAACCGGGTAGGTTACAGGGTCGTTCAGCATTTTAGCCAGTTCGGAAGATGCGTTCAATTCGCTTACATTCAATACCCGAAGAAGGATACGCATCCGCAGAGAATTTGCAAATTTACGCCA
>JAIRXI010000406.1 GCA_031268395.1 Tannerella sp.
CGGCGGTTGTACGGTGAAAACACCTTGCCGGCTTCCGGAGGAGGCTGGTCGTCAGGTGACTGGGGACTTCTGCGAGATATCATCTATGTCTTGGATCATTATCAGGCAGTGGCGGCGCCGTGGGAAAACATCTGTCCGTATGTCGGGGAAGCGCTTTTTTTTCGTGCGATCTTCTATTTTGGCAAGCTGCGCAATTTTGGTGATGTACCGTGGTCTTCGACCACCGTCGACATGGATTCCGAAACGCTTTTTGCCCCCCGGATGCCCCGTAATCAGGTAGCAGATTCTATCCTGCATGATTTGGACCTTGCCGTGGAATACCTGCCGGCACGGGGCGGTGGGAGCTGGACAGGCCGTGTTACTAAGGAAACCGCACTGGCGCTTCAGGCCAGAATTGCATTGTACGAGGGCACGTGGGAACGGTATCACGGAGTGAAAAATACGCAGTTCAAAGTGGCCGGTTCCGACGGCGCCAAATTTATCCGGAAAGCGGCCGATGCGGCAGGCGCTCTGATCGCTTTGGCGGAAGTCAACGGGTATCCTGCGCTGGATAATGCCGGCGTTGAAAACGGATACTGGTTTCTGTTCAATCAAAAAGATTACGCCAATCACAGGGAAGTACTTCTATGGCGCAAATATTCCGTTGCCGAAGGTCAATACCATCGCTGGATTAATTATACTTCTAACGGCGGAGGAAGGGGTATAACCAAAAGTATGGTTGATTCGTATCTCTGTACGGACGGAAAACCGATTGCCGGAAATCCCCTGTATCAGGGCGATCAGGATTTAAAATCGCTCGTTGCCAACCGTGATCCGCGGCTGAATCAGACCATTCAGGTGGACGACGGCAGGCATCTGGTTTGGATGGAACCGGAAGTGCTGTTCACTACACCATCCTTTGGATCGCTTAATGAAAGTAAATCCGTAACCGGGTATCAACTGTACAAGGGACATACCGCCGATTATGCGGAACAACAGGCAGGCGTCAATTCTACCAGCGGGCAGATTTATTTCCGCTATGCCGAGACGCTGCTGATTTATGCCGAAGCCAAAGCCGAACTGGGAACAGTAACCCAGACGGATATCGACAAAACCGTCAATGCCCTGCGCAGGCGGGTCGGAATGGATGGCGGCCTGCTGGATATCGGCAGCATCACGACCGACCCGAATTGGGAATTTGCCGGTCTTTCGCCCGTGCTGCAGGAAATACGCCGCGAACGGAAAGTCGAACTGGCCTGTGAAGGTTTCCGGGTCGATGACATCTTCCGCTGGGCGGCAGCCGACGAACTGATAGCCGGAAAACGGCCGCTCGGCGCCGTCAAAAAGCAGTGGGAAAACTATCCCGATGCAAGTGTTGTATTTTTGGATGCGGTAGCCATCCTGCCGGTCAATGCGGAAGGATACATTGATCCGTACAAAGATTACGGCGTGCTGGATGCCGGATTCCGCTTCAACCTGGGAAGGGATTATCTGTCGCCGATTCCGACAACCGAAATAGTGTTGAATCCCAATCTGACGCAGAATCCGGGATGGTAACCGTTTGATAACAGGGATGCGCCTGTTGTGGCGCATCCCTGTTTTGTATGTTGAATCTTGCAGGGCTGCAAGTCCCTGTACACACCGCGTTGGACGGAAGTATTAGCGACTGGCAAGGGTGTTGTCCGCGAGAACAAATATGAAGGAAACCATAAGCAAAGGCGATTATATCTCTTCTTGCATCGAACTTACGTTTCTAATTTTGATGCGGTTGCCCTGTTATCCTGCAATTCCATCTTCGACGGCGAGGCGCCATACTGTTTTTTGAAGCATTTGCTGAAATACAGCGGGTCTTCAAAACCTACCCGAAACGACACTTCGGATATGTTCAGGTCACCTTGTGCGAGCAGGGTACGGGCTTCCTGCAACCGTCTGACTTTAATCAGTTCATTCGGCGACATGCCTGTCAGTCCTTTTATTTTGCTGAAAAACAGCGTGCGGCGTATTCCCGCTTCTTCGGCGAACTTATTAATTGTAAACCCGCTGTCAGGATAGTTATGGTCAAGAATATTTATTATTTTTTCATAGAAAACCTTATCTCTGTCGGTTGTGGCCGTTGACGATACGTCGGGTTTGTTTTCGCGCGAAAAGCGCAGTTTCAGCTGTTCGCGCAGTTCTATCAGTTTCAGTACCTGTCGAACTATATATTTGAGACTGAATGGTTTGGTGACATATACGTCGGCGCCGCTTTCAACGCCTTCGAGCCGGTGTTCCAGAGACGAATGTGCGGTGAGGAGAATGACGGGGATGTGGCATGTCTCAAAGTCGCTTTTCAAACGGCGCGTAACGTCAAAGCCGTCAATGCCGGGCATCATAACGTCGCAAATGATCAGGTCCGGGCTGATTTCACGGGCTTTATACAAGCCCTGTTCGCCGTCTTCAGCCATTTCGACGGTAAGATATTTGCAGAACTCGTCGGATAGAAAGCCGCGTATATCGTCGTTATCATCTATTATCAGCAGTTTGTACGAAGTAAGCGTCTCCTTGTCGGGCAGCGATTCAGGCATGGCGGCGGATTCTTCGACAGGACTTTCAGCATGGTATTTTTCGGGGATTAGAGGCTGCAAGGTTATAAAATTCGCGCCCTCGTAAGCGTCTTTTGACGTCGGAAGTTCGAGCGCAAAAATACTGCCACATTCAGGGTTATTTTCAAACCACACGCGCCCTTTGTGTACTTCGGCGAACTCTCTTACTAATGACAGCCCTACGCCCGTGCCTGTCGATGAAAAGTTTATCTGCATGAAACGGCTGAAAAGCAGATGCTGCTTCTCTCCGGGCACTCCCGAACCGTTGTCTTTCACCCTGATAATACAGGTATCTGCCTTAAAGCCGACGGATAAATCAATCGCTCCGCCCCTCGGCGTGAATTTAAATGCATTCGACAGCAGGTTGTAAATAATCTTGTCTATCTTCTTGCGGTCTATAAACATTTTATATTCATCCACCTGTGGCGAAAAGGTATATGAAATCTGCTTCTGCTCGGCAGTTTCCGTGTATCCGGAATAAATATCGCGCGTAAAATCAATAATATCCGTCTCTTCAAGGTCAAGCGTGAGGACTTTGTTCTGAAGTTTGCGAAATTCGAGCAGCTGGTCAATCAGCCGTGTCAGATTTAAAGAGTTGCGGCTTAGGGTTTTTATCTGCTTTGAAACGGCTTGCGGCAGACCGGCAAGACTGTTGAGATTTTCCACTGCGCCGCAAATAAGCGTCAGAGGGGAGCGAAACTCGTGCGAGATGTTTGTGAAAAAACGCAGTTTATAGTCGGTCAACTGCTTTTCCACCTCAAGGGCATTATTTAAACGGTTGAACTTAAGGACAATTTGATATGAAGCATAGATTAGGCAACACGCAATAAGCAGATAGATGAAGTAAGCGACAGTAGATTTCCACCATGGTGGAGTGATTGTAATATCCAGAGTTGTAACGTTTTCGTTCCACTCTCCATCATTATTGACGCCTTTGACCTTGAAAACGTATTTTCCGTATGGAATATTTTTGTAAGTCGCTGAATTGTCGTGAAGTACAGGACTCCATTGTTTGTCGAAATTTTCGAGTATGAAAGTGTAAGAACTGGCTTCGGGATTGCGAAAGATGAGCGTCGAAAACTCTAACGTGAAAGTATTTTGCTTGTGATTGAGGATGATATTATCCGCGTAAGTGATTGATTTGTCTGATATTGACCTGAAATCGCTTACGCCCTCCACGTTCATTTCCGTAATCAGTACGGGCGAAGTGTCTTTTGCGGGGTTAAATTTCGAGGGCGTAAAAACGAGCAGTCCGTCGAGGCTTCCCCAGAGCATATCGCCGTTGCGGCGTTTCGTGAAAGCGTTCTCCACGAAATTATTGCCGTAGGGCGTTTCAGCGAAATGATACGTGCTGAAACTGCCCGCCGTCCGATTGTGGCAAGTCAGCCCGTTCTCGCTGCTAATCCACAGATTGTCGCCATCTTCCATAAGCCCCATGATGAAATTGTCGGCAAGTCCCTCATTAACGGTATAATGAATAAAATTTTCTTCCTCCCTGTAGAGATTTAACCCGCCGCCTGCCGTCCCAATCCAGATATTCCCTTCGCTGTCCTGGAAAATAGTTTTTATATCGTTATTACTCAATGAATTGCCGCAAGAAGGGTCATGATTGAAAACCGTGTAGGAATCGGGATTTACGATGATTTCTTCCGGGTCGAAACGGATAATTCCAAACTGCGAACCGCACCATATACGTCCATTGGAATCCTGGCAAAGGCAACGTATATTGCTTCTGTCTCCCTGGTTTTCAAAGAAATGACGAAATCTGTATGAACCGTCCGGCTGTTCTTCCGCGAGGTTTACGCCGCCTCCGAATGTGGCAAGCCAGACGCGGTTTTGCGAATCTGTCATAATGTCAAAAACGGGATCCTTCCCAAGCGACGAAGGGTCATTGGCGATGTTTGCATAATGCGCTGAAACAGCGCCCTTTTCGACGTCATAGAGATATACGCCATCGTTTTTGGCGCTTGCCCACATCCTATGCCTGCCGTCTTCCACAAGCGCGTATGCATTAAGGTTTTCACCGATACAGCGTCCGGCGGACATCGTGCTGTCGTACACAAAAAGACTGCCGTTTTTAGCGCCTACCCAGACGGCGCCCCGGCTGTCTTCGCAGACGGCGCGGATATTGTTGTTTTTCCCGATTGCAAGGGTCATTTCGGGGCGTACGGTACGGATGAAATCCGGCATGACGAGCGCCTTGATAACGCCCGCATATTCGCTGCCAATCCACAGATTGCCATGGCAGTCTTCGGCAAAAGAAAGCAAATAGTTGGAAGCAAGGCTGTTTTTATCGGCTTTATTGATGTAATGATCGGTAAAGCAGGTGTTTGGATCAAACCGGTAGAGTCCGTTCCCATAGGTGCCTATCCATACCGTCCCTTTAGAATCGGTGAAAAAGTGCTCGGCGTCAATGGTGGTAGACTTATCGTCAGGCTCAAGCCTGATATGCCTTAATGCGTGAATTGACGGGTCGAAATACAGGATTATTCGATTTTGGTTCAACAGAAAAAGGTTTCCTTTGCTGCCTTTTATTAACACGGTATTGCCTTTGGGTTCGCCGGATAACTTTGACAGGATTTCGGGTTTCCCGGTGTCAAATACCCGTACTCCATCAGATTTCAAAACGATAAGCAGTTCACTGTCAGATATTATACCCGCAGAAACAAAAACGTCTTCATGCGGGTAGTGATATGCAGGCGCTGTTTCGTGTTTGGCAAGGTCATAAGAGAAAATACGCGAGTCGGCTGTTATAAACCATACTTTGCCGTTCAGTTCGGCTGCGTCGTTGAAAACGAGGGCTGCATCCGAAACGATTCTTTCTGTCATTCCGCTGCTGTCTGTACGGCACAGGCCAGCCTTGCCGCCCGTCCAAATAGCGCCCTGCGAATCTTCAAACAGGAAGTTGCAACTTGCTAAACCAAATTCTTTTAACGTAAAAATTCTTTCTTCCAATCCTGCGGCGGTCTTACGGATACGCAACGCTCCCGAACTGCCGTTCCAAAGCCAGATATCGCCGCTTGCCGTTTCATGCCAGTCTGTATATGAGGACGATGTATAATTGTGGAATGAATCGTTGACGGGATTATAGCAACTGAAGACATTCTGATACGTTTTGATCCAGATGTAGCCGTCCCGGTCGGCATAGATGCTGCGTATCCGCAGGTCGGTAAGGGCGGACGGATTATCCGGTTCGGTTCTGTAAACCCGCATATTATAGCCGTCAAAGCGCACAAGCCCGTCGAGCGTTCCCACCCAGACAAAGCCGTTCTTATCGGTGGCAATGGCGCGCACCGTATTGAGCGACAGGCCGCCCGGCATCCTCACATTCGTAAAGAAAACCTCGCGTCCGTTGGCAGGTTCGGAACAAAGCAGCCCCAACGCCAACAGTCCTGTCACTTTCCAGCACAATTTCCGTCTGTTTTTCATACTGCAAATGTAAATGAAATTTTCCGGATTTTATTTGATAACGAAGTATTGAGTACAATTTTATGGAAAATAATTTAGGGTAAAATAATTTCCATATTTTTGAACTAAATTCCATATACCGGGAATCGGGCATCGTGTATTTTTGATGCAAAATTTTTAATAAAAAAGAAATGGAAAAACAAATTTTACTGAAACTGATGCCAAGAAAAACTCTTGCACTTGTTTTATTTATGATGTTCGCGTTCACGTATGCGCATGCGCAGATAATAACGGTGAGCGGAATGGTAAAAGATGTCACCGGCGAGCCTCTTCTTGGGGTTACTGTCCGTGTGGCAGGCACTTCGGAAGGCGCGGCTACCGGCGCCGACGGGATTTATTCTCTTAGCGTCAGTGGCGACGCAACACTCGAATTTTCCTATATAGGCTACATGCTGCAATCGGTGAAAGTATCCGGCAGGAAAGTGATAGACATTATTTTGAGCGAGGATATTTCGGCTCTCGAAGAGGTCGTAGTCGTGGGCTATGGCACCCAGCGCAAAATCGACGTTACGGGCGCCATGGTCAGGGTTGGCGAGAAAGAACTCAAGTCGCGCCCCGTCAGCAACGCGCTCGAAGCCATGCAGGGAAAAGCGGCGGGTGTGGACATCACTTCCAACGAACGCCCGGGTGAACTTGGCAATATCTTCATCCGCGGCATCCGGTCGCTTTCGGCAAGCAACGCGCCGCTGTACGTGGTCGATGGTATCCCCCTGATGTCGGAAGGCGGAATTGAGACGCTCAACCCCAACGACATTGAGAGCATTGACGTTTTGAAAGACGCATCCGCGACAGCCATTTACGGCTCCAGAGGCGCAAACGGCGTTATCCTGCTGACTACCAGGCATGGCAAGGAGGGGCGTTATACCGTCAATTATACAGGAACGGTAACCGCCGAGACTATTCAGGACCGAACGAAGATGATGAACTCCGGCGAATATATCGAATGGCGCCGCTGGGCTTACTATTACGCCGATCCGACGAAATATCCGCGCGCCGACCAGCCTGTACAGCAGAACGACTACGAGATATTTCTCGGAGCCAGCGACCCCTACGCCTGGGCGAACATAATGAAAGGATGGGCAGGCGGCTCATGGGACGGGAGCAAGGTGGGGACAACCGACTGGACCGATTTGGTGACGCAAACGGGCATCACGCATGAACACACCCTGAGTGTCAGCGGCGGCAACGACAAAATGAAGAGTTACCTGTCGTTTGGATACCTTAACAATGAAGGTACCATGATCGGTCAGGGCTATGAACGCTACACCGCAAACGCCAATATCGACATCGCCCCGCAGAAATGGATTGAAATAGGCGGCACACTTACAGCCACTTACAGCGAACAGCAATACGGACAGTCGAATACAGGCGGACAGGTGAGCGGCCCGGGCAGCATCTATGCTGCGGCAAACAACAATTTCCCGTATGCCGTGCCTTACGACGACAACGGCAACCGCATCACCTATCCGGGCGGCGACGACATGGTGAAAACGGCTATTGAAGAATGGCGATGGACAGATAATAAGCGCCTTACATTTCGCGCTCTGGGCAGTTTCTATACCCAGCTAAATCTGATGGAAGGGCTGAAATACCGCTTCAATTTCGGGCCGGACTATCGTCATTACAGGAATGGCATTTATATTGACGAGAAATCTGTCAACCGGGTTGGCTCACCTAACTACGCTTCGCTGCAAAACCGCCGCGATTTCTCATGGACGCTCGACAATCTTATTTATTATGATAAAACTTTCGGACAGCACAAGATAGGCGCCACGCTGCTGCAGACTGCTTCGGCATGGAACTATGAGACTTCCTACATGCGGGCAATCGGCATACCGTTTGCGTCGCAGAAATGGAACGCTTTGAACACTACAAACGTAACACAATTAGACAATTGGGATTCCTATTTTGCCGAACGGCAACTGATGTCGTACATGGCGCGCCTGAATTATGGTTTTGCGGATAAATACCTGGCAACCGTATCGGGGCGTTGGGATGGCGCTTCACAGCTTGCAGAAGGGCATAAATGGTCGTTCTTCCCGAGCGCGGCGCTGGCTATGCGCTTGGATCAGGAAGATTTCATCCGTAATTGCGGCTGGATCAGTCAGCTCAAACTGCGCGTCGGCGTTGGTGTTACGGGTAACTCCGCCGTTGACCCCTATCAGACCAAAGGCGAGATTCAGTCGCTTATATACCCTTTCGGCTCAACGCTTGCAAGCGGCTACGTAACATCCGAACCTACTGCGGGCGAAGCGCTTTCGATGGCAAACACAAGCCTGGGATGGGAAAAAACGACGCAATATAACATCGGATTAGACTTCTCCCTTATCAAAGGGCGCGTGTCGGGCATCCTCGACGTTTATACCTCACGGACCAACAACCTGCTGATGAGGATGAGCATCCCGTCGCTGACAGGCTACACCTCGACTTACGCAAATATCGGCGAGACCAAAAATTCCGGCGCGGACATCACCCTGAATACGATAAACATTGATACCCGGGATTTTACGTGGAGCACAAATATCAATCTCGCTTATCAGAAAGACGAAATCGTTTCACTCGCCAACGGCAAGGAGGACGACATCTCGAACACCTGGTTCATAGGCTATCCGGCGGGGTACACGCTTAACGATACACAGTACGCGGGCGTGATTTACAATTACGAGAGCGCCGGTTTGTGGCAGGAAGCCGACAAGGCCGAGATGGACAAGTTCAACGCCAACGGGCATGCATTTCAGGCCGGTATGGCTCGCCCCGTTGACCAGAACGGCGACTATCGCATCGACCCCAACGATGACCGCGTGATAGTAGGCAACACCCGCCCCCACTGGACGGGAGGTATGACCAATACTTTTAATTATAAAGGACTGGAACTGTCTATATTTCTCTATGGAAGAATGGGTTACACACAGAACACCAACGGCGAATGGCAGGGCGGCCGCTACGTGCAGCGCAGTATCAGTTACTATAACGAGAACAATAAGGATGCCGACTATCAGAAGCCTATCTACAACGTTGCCGGCGGCGACCCGTATTACAATATACTTGGCTATCGAAGCGGTTCGTTCATAAAGATTCGAAACATCTCTCTTGGCTACAACTTCCCGCGTACAACGGTTGTGAATCTGGGCGTTGAAAGCCTCAAACTGTATGTTCAGGCTAAGAATCCGGGCATGTTGTATTCCAAAATAGACTGGCTCGACCTTGACCTCGGCGGCTCAACATGGAACCGCGGCTTCACTTTTGGAATTAATGCAGGTTTCTAATTATAAATCAACTAAAAAGAAATAATCATGAACAGGATATATAAATTTTTCGCAATAGCGGGATTAATTTGCATCACAACGCTTTCGTGCAACGGATTTTTGGACGAATCTCTCGACACACAGCGCAGTACTGAATATTTTGATACTCCGGAAGGAGTAAGGGAACTGTCGGTGGGGATGTACTACAGTATGCGCTTCCATTTCGCTTACGAATGGTCGTTTGCGACTACCAACTATGGCGTTGACGAGTTTCGCGTCGGCGGCGACGCGTCCAACCACATGTGGAACTCCTACGACGGCAGTTTCACTTCTCTCATAACAGCCGTAAACGTCAATACGGCAATGGCTAACACGCTTTGGGACAACATGTACACAAACATCAATACGGCGAATACCGTCATTGAAAAGGCGCCTGTTGTTCTCGCGGACGCCGCAGACCTCAACACGATTTTGGGCGAAGCCTACTTCATGCGTGCTTACGACTATTTGAAGTTAGTGCGTCAGTATGGCGGCGTGCCGCTGAAACTGACTCCGAGTTATACCCTCGAAAGGGAGTTCACAAGGGCTTCTGCCGAAGAATGTATAAGCCAGGTAATCGGCGATTTTGAAGAGGCTTACAGCAAACTTCCCGCCGATGCTTCGGCAACAGGCAAACTGACTCGGACGGCGGCGGCTCATTTTCTTGCTAAAGCGCTGCTTTTCAGGTCAAGCGAAATAAACGACGACTGGAACGGCTCCGCTAAAAGCGCCGACCTGTCGCGCATAGTAACACTTGCCGACGAGGTTATCGCCAGGCATCCGCTTGCACCCGATTTCGAAGACCTCTGGGCTTACGAC
>JAIRXI010000412.1 GCA_031268395.1 Tannerella sp.
GCAAAGGCCGGTTCAACGGACAGCATGTACGCAAATTCAATATCGCGCGGACGTAGGGGCGACCCTTGCGGTCGCCCAATCCGCAAAATCCGTACAATCCAATCCGCATAATATGCACAATATGCACAATATGCCCAATCTGTACAATATGCAAAATCCGTACAATCCGTACAATATGCCCAATCCGCAAAATCTGTACAATCCGCAAATCAGGGCGACCGCAAGGGTCGCCCCTACGATGCCCAACAACGATAAAATGCATAAACAATAACCCAATGCCCTGCCATCCCGAAATACATCACCGCCGTTCCGTCCGCCTGCAAGGATACGATTATTCGCACGCAGGGGTGTACCTGCATGTGCGCCCACCTTGCGGTTACCCGGTTCATTCCCGGCGGGGAAAATCGATGCGTAATATCAATTGATACTGTTTTTCTGAAGAAATTTGCGGAGGGTTGCCGGGTTTTCGCGGCGGCGGGCGGCATAGTCGTACAACTGTTCGTCCGTGATGGCGCCGACCGTGAAGTAGCGGACATGGGGGTGGGCAAAGTAAAAACCGGCAATGCTGGACGTTGGGAACATCGCACCGTTTTCCGTCAGGCGGATGCCGATGCGTTCGAGGTGGAGGAGTGCGTCCAGCGTAAACAGTTGCTGCTGGTCCGGCAGGGAGGGATAGCCGACGGCCGGACGGATACCCCGGTATTTGGCCTTGAACAGATCCTCCATGGAAAGATTTTCATCGGCGGCATAACCCCAATATTCCCTGCGCACCTGTTCGTGCAGGTATTCGGCGCAGGCCTCCGCCAGACGGTCGGAGATCGTTTGGAGCAGCAGGAGGTGATAACTGTCGCCGTCGCGTTCCAGTTGTTTTTTCAGCGACTCCGGCGCCGTGCCGGTCGTGAGAGCGAAAGCGCCGACATAATCCGTACGCCCTGCGGAAGCCGGCATCACAAAGTCGGCCAGCGAGAGACAGGTATTGTCTTCCCGGGGCGTTTGCTGCCGGAGCACGGAAAGCGTTTCTGCGCCAATGCGGATGTCATCGCCGTCGCTGGCAGCCGGGAAAATCCCGTACAGCGCCCGGCAACAGGCTTCGCCGCTCTCCGACAACTGGTGCAGCAGCGCCCGGGCATCGTCGTAGAGCGTAGCCGCTTCCCGCGCTTTGGCACGTTCTTCGTCCGGAAACTGCGCGAGCCAGGCTGTGCGGCAGGCCATACAGCCGTGCAACTGCGACAGGTCGCCATAGCGCCCGTTAAGCCGCCAGGCAACAAAGAAATATACCCAGTTGATATAGGGCAGGAGCGTTTTCGCCCTGATGTGAAGTTCCCGGACGCCATGATGCCGGGGCGCGACCGGAACAAAGACCGTCCAGTCCGTAACCGGGCGGCGGGCGCGAGCTTCCGCAAGAGGGAGGAGCGTCTGTGCCGCCGTTTTTTTCTGTATGGCGGCCGTGTGGCGCAACCGTTCGTATTCCCCGTTCAATTCGCAAATATAAGCCTCGCGCGTAGCCGGGTTAAGCAGTCTGGCGGCAACCAGCGGATTTTGCGAAGCATCCGTGACGTGAATCACCGGGTGGTCGTAGTGCGGCGCAATTTTAAGCGCCGTGTGCAGTTTCGAGGTAGTCGCCCCGCCGACCAGGATCGGGACGCACTGTCCGGCTTGCTGCATGGTGTCCGCTACGTGAATCATCTCCTCGAGCGAGGGCGTGATCAGACCGGAAAGACAGAGCAGGTCGGGCTTCTCCCGCAGGACGGCTTCGAGGATACGCTCGGCCGGCACCATCACACCCAGGTCGACCACTTCGTAATTGTTGCACTTCAGGACGATGGAGACAATGTTTTTCCCGATGTCGTGCACGTCGCCCTTGACGGTGGCAAAGACCACCTTCCCGGCGCCGGATGTCCCTGTGGCCGAACGGTCTGCTTCGATGGCAGGTTGCAGGATAGAAACCGCCCGTTTCATTGTCCGGGCGGTTCTGACGACCTGCGGAAGAAACATCCGGCCGGCGCCAAACAGTTCGCCCACCCTGTTCATGCCGTTCATCAGCGGCCCGTCGACCACGGCAACCGCCTTGCCGTCGCGGACTTGCAGGGCTTCCGCCAAATCCGTTTCCAGATAGTCCGTGATGCCCTTTATCAGGGCATATTCCAGCCGTTCGTCCGGCGGAAGGCAGCGCCATGCATCCGGCGCGTTTTCCGTTTTGCCGGTCTCCTGCGGCAACTGTTCCTGTGCACGGGCAATCAGTTCGTCCGCCGCTTCCGGGCGGCGCGCCAGAATCACGTCCTCAAGAAGCGCGCGGAACGGCGGATCAATGACCTCATAAGCAAGAGCGGTGGAAGGATTTACGATCCCCATGTCCATGCCTGCGCGGACGGCGTGGTGAAGAAAGACGGCGTGCATGGCTTCGCGCACGTAACTGTTTCCCCGGAACGAAAAGGACAGGTTGCTGACGCCGCCGCTGACTTTTGCGCCCGGCAGATGTTGCCTGATCCATTCCGCGGCACGGATAAAAGCCAGCCCGTAGCCATTGTGTTCGGGTATACCGGTAGCAATTGCCAGCACGTTGGGATCGAAAATAATATCCTGCGGCGGGAAACCGGCTTTTTCGGTCAGCAGGCGGTAGGCGCGCTCGCAGACGGCGATTTTCCGTTCATACGTATCCGCCTGACCCTCCCCGTCGAACGCCATCACGACCGCGGCCGCGCCCAGCTGGCGTATCCGTGCGGCGTGCGCCAGGAAAACCTCTTCGCCCTCCTTGAGACTGATGGAGTTGACGATGCTTTTCCCCTGCACGCAATAGAGCGCCTGTTCGATGACGTCCCACTTCGAAGAATCGATCATCACCGGGACGCGGGCAATGTCCGGATCCGAGGCAATCAGGTTCAGGAATACGGTTATCTCCCCGGCGGCATCCAGCAGGCCGTCATCCATATTGATGTCGATCACCTGCGCGCCGTCTTCCACCTGTTTGCGGGCAATGCTCAGCGCCTCCTCATGGCGTCCTTCCCCTATCAGCCGGAGGAACTTGCGCGAGCCGGCCACGTTGCAGCGTTCGCCGATGCGGATAAAACCGTTTTCCGGTTTCACTTCGAGCCGTTCCAGTCCGGAGAGCCACAGCGCCTCCGTCGGCGGGGCCGGACGGCGGGGCCGGGCGTCCTTCACCAGCGCGGGAAAACGGGCTATGTGCCGCGGTGTTGTTCCGCAGCAGCCACCGATGATGTTGACCAGTCCCTCCTCAATAAAGGAGCGGACATGCGACTCCATTGTTTCGGGCGTTTCGTCGTATTCGCCGAAGGCATTCGGCAGCCCGGCGTTGGGATAGGCGCTGACAGGGCAGGACGCCATGGCGGAGAGTTCCCGCAGGTGTGGCAGCATCTCGACCGCACCGAAGGAACAGTTCAGTCCGACGCAGGCAAGAGGGACGTGCCGGACAGAAGCCAGGAAAGCCGCCAGCGTCTGGCCGGAAAGCGTGCGTCCGCTTTTTCCGGCCAGTGTGAGCGAAAGCATGACAGGCAGTTTGCACCCCCGGTCGCGCATGACCTGCATGGTCGCGTCCAGCCCCGCCTTTACATTCAGCGTGTCGAACGCCGTTTCGAACAGGATAATGTCCACACCTCCGTCCATCAGCGCCTCTACCTGTTCACGGCAGGCGCGGTACAGGTCCATGTAGGTGACGTCGCGGCCGGCGGGATTGCTGACATCCTGGCTCATCGAAGCCGTCTTGTTGGTCGGGCCGACCGAGCCGGCCACAAAGACCGTCCGACCGGGATGCTCCCGCATATACCGGTCGGCCTCCCCACGCGCCAGACGTCCGGCGGCCAGATTGATTTCGCGTACCTGCGCCTGCATGCCGTAATCGGCCATCGAAATGACGTTGGCATTAAACGTATTGGTAGAAAAAATATCGGCGCCGGCATCCAGATACTGGCGTTGAATGGACCGGATGATATCCGGGCGGGTGAGGCTCAGCAAGTCATGATTACCCTGCTGCCGGGTGGGGCAGCAGGCAAAGCGTTCACCCCGGTAATCTTCTTCCGTCAGGTTATATGACTGGATCATCGTACCCAGTCCTCCATCGAGGATCAGGATACGTTCGTTCAGTAACTGTTCAAAACTCATTGTCTATTTTTTGAAAGCGCGGTCCATCTCCCGCCGGTCGTCGCGTTCGCGCAGGGATGTGCGCTTGTCATATTCCTTTTTCCCCCGGGCAATGGCAATGACGACTTTCGCCAGTCCCCGGTCGTTGATGAAAAGACGAACCGGGACGATCGTGAAACCGCTGTTTTTGGCGGCGGATTCAATCTTCCGGATCTCCTTCCGGTTCAGCAGCAGTTTGCGGTCGCGCCGCGTCGGGTGGTTATTGTAGGTGCCGTAGAAATATTCGGCAATATACATGTTCTTCACCCAAACCTCTCTGCGTTCCACGACGCAGTATGTGTCCGTCAGACTGGCCTTGCCCAGGCGGACGGACTTGATTTCCGTCCCGGTCAGTACCATCCCGGCCGTAAACGTTTCGACCAGTTCATAGTCGAACGTTGCCCGTCTGTTTTTGATTTGTATCCGGCTGCCAGCCTTTTCTCCGCTCATTTATTTCCAGTGTTAACGTCAGAGCCGCATTCCCGGCATCATCAGGAAGAGCAGGTAGTCGATGGCCAGAGGCATGCCGATAATGACGGTCGAGGCAAAGGCGGAAAACTTCAGCCGCTCCTCTTCCCGCACCTGCATGTAGACTGTGGCGCCTTCCCAGATAATATAGGCCGTGTACAGCACGGCTGCACGCAAAAAGAAAAACTCGGGCAGCAGCGCCAGGAGCATGTTCATTGCAAACATCAGCGCGGAAGCATATCCTACAAAGTAATGCCATCGCCCGATGTCTCTATGCCGGCGGAAAATGCTTTTCCATGCCTCGCTCATCAGGTACACGGCCAGAAAGTAACCTCCCATATTTGAAATCAGCGCCTTGATAGCCGATTTCAGGGCGATTTCGAAACTGAATTCCTTACGCGAAAACAGCACGCCGACAAACGCAGCCAGGGCGATCAGGCCAATCAGCGGGTAGATGTATCGCGACAGGAACGCGTCCTTCTCTTCCTCTCTCCCGCTTAGCTTTTTCCACGTCCCGGCCGGTTTGAAAATAAGGCCGGTCAGCCGGTTGAATATCGTATTAAACATATCTCCATCTATTGAATGCGCCTGCAAAAGTATAAAAATAATGAAGAATACGGGCCGTGAGGTGTAAGATTTTTGTGCTTCGAGGGGAATATGCTACTTTTGTCGCCGTATGAAAATTCGTATAACAGACAGGAATAATGAAGAAAGGACTGGTTTGTCTGGCGCTGCTGTTCGCTTGCAGCGCCTGCATGAGAAAAGAAAAATTGCTGGCCGGGGGAGCCGGCTGGCCGCAGATTGCCATTCTGGACAAGGCTTCGGGCAAGATCGAATGGACGCATCCGCTGGCGGCGGAGGAAGAGTGTAACGACGTGGAAATGACGCCGCGCGGCGAAATACTGTATGCCTACAAGGGCGGCGCCAGACTGGTCACCCGCAAACACCAGACGGTGTGGGACTATCGGGTGCGGGAACCGGAAGCGGTTTACACAGCGACCCGCCTCGAATCGGGCCATTACCTGCTGGCGATCGCCGGAGTTCCGATGCGGATGGTAGAGTTGGACGGGGAAGGGGCGCCCGTCGGAGAAGTGACATTCCGCACCGCCACGCCGGACATCACCCGTCAGTTCCGCCACATCCTGAAAACACCGCAAAATACCTATCTGATTCCGCTGACGGACAAGTATAAAATTGTGGAACTGAATGAAGAGGGGAAAGTCCTGCGGAGCATTTACGCCGGATGCGAAGCGGTAGCCGTCACGCTGACGGCGGAGGGAAACTGGCTGGTTGCGGGCGGCGATTCCCGTTGCATCAAGGAAATCCGTCCGGACACCCGGGACAACGTCAAGGTGATTGAGACCAAAGACCTGAGTTACGGTTCGCTGCTGCATGTCGGTGAACTTGTTCGCTACGAAAACGGGAATACGCTCATTGCCAACTGGAACGGCCGTAGCGACGAGAAAAAACAACCTGCCCTCCTGGAGATCGATCCCAACAACAAGGTGGTATGGAGATTGCCCTATACGTCCGACCTGTCACAGATTTCGACCGTCTATTCCTTCTTTGAATAAGGAGAAGGAAAAGGAATGGAGAATGATCCCGCCGGGAAAGTTGGTTATCAGGAAATTTTCATGTAAGTTTGCGGCCGTTATCGGGGAAAGGCATTCCCCGTAATCAGGACAAACGGCTAACAAAAGAAAAAAACAGATGAGAGAAGATATTTTATCCGCGTTATCTCCCGAAACAAAGGCGCTGCATACGCCCTTTCCGGCAGACGACGCCTACGGATCGCTGAACATGCCCGTATACCAGACCGTGGCGTACGAATTTCAGACGGCGGCGCAGATGGAACGCGCCTTTACGGGGCGGTCGGCGGAACACGTCTATTCGCGCATCAGCAACCCCAGCGTGCAGTATTTTGAAAACCGGGTGAAGGTACTGACCGGCGGGGCCGATGTCGTGGCGTTTGCTTCGGGCATGGCGGCCATCATGAACACGTTCATGGCGATAGCGTATACGGGAAGCAATATCGTGACTTCTCCCCACCTGTTCGGGAATACGTATTCGCTGCTGGCAACGACACTGAAGGATTTCGGTGTGGAAGCGCGCTTCTGCGACCTGACCTGTCCGGAAGACGTGAATGCAGCTATCGACGGGAAGACGTGCGCCGTTTTTCTGGAAATCGTCACGAATCCGCAGATGGAAGTGGCCGACTTGCGGATGCTGTCGGCCATCTGCAAGGCGAAAGGCGTCCCCCTGATTGCCGACACGACGATCGTACCTTTTACCGTTTTCCACGCCGGAGAATTTGGGGTGGACATCGAAATCGTGTCGTCGACCAAATACATTTCGGGCGGCGCCACTTCGCTGGGCGGACTGGTAGTGGATTACGACACGTTCGACTGGCGACGCTCGTCCAGACTGGCGCCTCTGGTCGGCCTGTTCAGCGCGTCGGCCTTTTCGACCAAAATGCGCAGGGAAATACACCGCAATCTGGGCGCATACATGAGTCCGCAGGCCGCCTGTTTGCAGACGCTCGGCCTGGAATCGCTGACTGTCCGCTACCGCCGGGCGGCAGAGACATGCCGCGAACTGGCCGAACGGCTGACCCGGGTGGAAGGGGTTGTGTCCGTCAATTATCCCGGCCTGGCCGGTCACCTGCATCATGCCGTCAGCCAGACCCAGTTTGGCGACTGTCCGGGCGCGATGTTTACCTTTGATCTGGTCTCCCGCGAGGCTTGTTTCCGCTTTATCGACCGCCTGCAGCTGATCCGCCGCGCAACCAACCTGTTCGACAACAGGACGCTGGCAATCCATCCGGCCAGCACCATCTTCGGCTCCTTCCCCGAAAAGGTACGTCGAGAGATGGACATCAGTCCGCAGACCATCCGCATATCCGTCGGACTGGAAGACGCGGACGACCTGTTCGGCGACCTGCAGCAGGCCATCACGGTATGAATGGAGAAACGGTGAATGATGAACGGAATCATCATTCACCGGGAAAGAGAAGGAATGTAATTAAGTATTGAGTATGAATGCAAAAGAATTTGAAAAAACACTGGAAACGCTGAATGGATTCAAATCCATTTTCAGCGGTCTGTT
>JAIRXI010000421.1 GCA_031268395.1 Tannerella sp.
TTCTTCCAGCGCCATCACATCTTCGCGCAGCACGATTTGAAACGTGCTTTTGCCGTCCGTCGGTATTTCCTGGCTGACGTAGCCGATGAAGGAAATCTGCAGGATGGCATTCTCAGGTATGGTCAGCGTAAAGGCGCCGTTCACATCGGAAATATTGCCGTTCATCGTTCCCTTCTCCAGCACGTTCGCGCCGATCACAGGCTCGCCCTGTTCGTCGACAACGGTTCCCGATATCCGCCTGCCGGTCTGCTGCGCAACTGCCGCGTCGAAGAAACTCGCCGGCGCTTTCCCGCCCGCAGAAAGTACGATGTACGAACCTTCCACCGCATAATGAATCTCCGTCCCCGCAAACAGTTTGTCCAGCGTTTCCTGAAGTGTGGCGGGTTTCATATCCACTTTGTAGACCTGTCCTATGTTCACATCTTTTGTGTAGACAAACAGGTAGTGAGACTGGTTTTCAATCTCGTCTATAATCTGTTCCAGCGAGAAACTGCTTTTTTTGAGTACGATTTTCGTATTCATGGAAAGCAGATTTTCCGCGTTCAGGCAACAGATGCAGAGGATCAGGCTTAAAGATATGGCCTTTGCGATCCTGAAAAAACGTTTGTATCGGGGACTTTGTAAATCATTGCCCCGAAAAGATAATTTTTTGTTCATTGTCAAACCATTTATTTTTAATTCAAATTGCGAGTAATAATAAAACCGTATGCCGTTTGCAGGCAAATGTCCTGCCGGCCGGCATACACTGCCGCATTTTCCGTATTTCATGCCGAATTTTCCATAGGCCCTCGTATTTGGATGTTGTTAAATAAAAGTACTGTCGCTCGAAAATCACGTAACCGTCCGGTTACGGTACAGGCCGGCCCGCATGTCCGGACACGCGGGCAATATCCAAAGACACAAAGAAGCATTATACTCTGCAGCTTCTGTTCCCCGGAAGAAAATATATGGTCGGAATTGTTTGCGTGGTAAATATTTTTTATAACCCGCGCGAGGCTGTGTGTGTGTGTGTGTGTGTGTGTGTGTGTGTGTTAAATAAATATTCGGGAAAAGCAAAAATGCGATGTTAAAAAACACAATATTCCGATCGCCTTTCTCTTCCGAACAGCAGCCTGTATCATTCCATGACTTTGTACGGGGGTTGTTCGATTCGTCCAACCTCCGTTCCACCGCCCTGTCTTCCGGCAGCATTTTACTGCTGAATAAAATATGTAACGTTTCTCCGTTCATAAAATAACTGTTTCCTTATATAAGCAATCGAGCAGGTAAAAACCCTAAACGAAAACGGGAAAAAATGAAGAATTTTTTTTTTTTCGTGACTGCGCCAAACGGCCTGTATGCACCCAAGATGCTGACAGTTAAAAAACTTTCATGCTTCATCACCCGGAAACTATTTTATGCGTACATGTTCCATGTCATTATCGGACCGGGCAGCCCCGTTGCCGCCCGGCAAAGAACGCTGGATGCCGGCAGACAGCGGACAGTTTATCCGTTTTTTCTCTTTTTTGTCGGGGGAAAAGGCTTGTTTCGTCGATTTGTGCTTGTAAAAGAATGTACATGTATATATCTTTGCCCCATCAAATATTGATTGCGACCGTTCGGGTCGCTTTCCATTAAAAACAAATTCAATATGGAAACAAAAATGAAAAATAAATCAGTATGGCCGGCCATTTTTGCGGTTGCGTTAATGACAGGTTCTTTCGTGTCGACCGGATGGAGCATCCGCTATCTGGGCAGCGTCTGGCCGCCGGCGGGGGTTGTTTTGCTGGTATTGAGCCTGACGTTCGTGTTTGTCGTCGGACTCATGTGGACCGGGCGGCTGGTCGCCCATCCCGGCTACGACTTTTACGGCTGGGACAATGGAGTAGCGATCGCCCTGCTGCTGACGGCGTCGGGCATACTGCTGCTGTGTTTCAATGCGGGCGTCCTCCCGGCGGGATGGAAAGAGTTTTTCTTCTCGTGGCCGATGCTGCTGTATGTGCTTGGCGCTATCGGGATCTGCCGCTTCCACTTTATCGGCGGGTTTGTCATCACCCTGGCGGGCGTATTTTTCCTCATTCCCCGAATGACGGCCATCTATCCGGAAGAAGCGTTCTACGACCGGTTTGCCGACATCTACTGGCCGCTGCTCATCATTCTGCCGGGATTGCTTCTCTTTATCCACATCCTGCTGCACAAGCACGGCCATTATTCCTGCCGGCGCACGCCCTGGAAACACAGGAAATTCAGACGCTGGGAATACCGGTGCAGGGAACACTTCCGGAAGCACTACAGGAGCAGATACAGTGCCGTAACCCAGGAAAACGAGAAAGGAAAAATCAACTATCAAAGTCTTTTCGGCAGCATCGAACAGGTTATTCTGGACTCCGAATTTAAAGGAGGCAACATGGATGCGACGTTTGGGAGTATCGACCTCAACCTGCGTCATACCTCGCTTCAGGATGGCGAAACGTTCCTGTATGCCCGGACGGTTTTCGGCGGTATTGAGATTCAGGTTCCGCCGGACTGGTATATCGAAGTCGTCCCGGCCAGAATCATGGCCGGCGGAGTAAACGACGCGCGCATCGCCCGGACGGCGCCGCCCCATCCGGAAAAGAAACTGGTTATTGTGGCCGAATGCGTGTTTGGCGGCCTCTCCATTGTCCCTTGAAAAGGATGACACATGAATCCGTTTGAAAAAGACGGAAACGGCTATCTTGTAGTCTGTTCCGTATTTGCCCTGGCGTATGCCTTCCTGACCGGAAACCTGTCCGCCGGCGAACGTCTGGTGGACGGGGCGGTCTACGGCATCCTGCTCCTGCTGGCCGGCATGATGCTGTGGAGTATTTTCCGCTATGCCCTGTCCGGGGATTTGCCTCCGCTCTACCGGAACATTTTTTCCTTCCTGATTTCGCTGCTGGCCACCCTCTGTGTGGTCGGCATCGAAACGGCGGTGCTGTATTTCTGTTTTCCGGAATCCTTCGGGGAGACGCTGGCCTCCCTGCCGCTCCGCCTTTTCATCACCCTGCTGGGACTGATCATATTCTGGCTCTACGGTCTTTTGCCGGCCACGGAAAAACCGGCGGCAGAACCGACGGTTCCGGTCGGCCCTCCGCCGGAACCTGTCCCGGCTCCGACTGCTGCGGTGGAACGTATCACCGTACGCAACGGGCAAAAAATCAAGATTATTTCCGTAGAAGAAATTCTCTACCTCCAGGCCGAAGGCGACTACGTCTCCATCCGCACGGTCGAAGGGCGCTGGCTGAAGGAGCAGACCATGAAATATTCGGAAGAAATCCTGCCGGCCGACCGATTTGTGCGCATCCACCGTTCCTACATTGTAAACATCACGCACATCAGCCGCATCGAGCGCTACGGAGAGCAGCAGTCCGTTATCCTGCATAACGGCGAACGCATCCGCATCAGCGCCACCCGCTATCAACTGCTCCGGCGCCGGCTGGATATCTGAACCCTGTTTTTTCAGTTCAGTGCATACGAAGTGCTCCGGCCGCCGCTCTGTTTCCTGCGCAGGACGTTTTTCCGGATCAGGTCCTGAATATCCCGCAACGCCGTGTCGGGCGAGCAGAGGGTGATATTTGCCCAGTACGACGACGTCCACCGGCCTTCGTCCTTGCCTTCCCACAGCAGGTTGATCATTTTTACCTGCCGTTCGTTCAGGCGGATCAGGCGGTATTTCTCCCAGAACTTTGATTTTTCCAGCACCCGCGTCAGCGATTTCTCGGTTTCAATCAGTTCCGTTTCGAGGCAATAGAGAAACCACGTCAGCCATTCGGTGATGTCGAGACTGCCGTTCCGGGCCTTTTTCATCATGCGGTTATATACATCCCGCTGTTTGCAAATTTGGGCAGACAGGCTGTAGAGGCGTTGCGGGGAACGGTCGGCGCGCGTGAGGAGCAAATCCGTCAGCGTACGGGCGATCCGTCCGTTGTCGGTATCGAAAGGACGGATGAGGCGCAGCCTCAGATGCGCCACTCCGGCCTTGACGACCGGGTCGGTTGCATGCGCCGTATTCAGCCACTGGACAAAATGCTTCATTTCGCCGGGCACCGGGGAGAAATTCCGAAAGCAAGGAATACCGTTTGAGCCGTAGGGCAACCTGTATTCCACCTCTTCGCCGGAAGCGCTCAACCCCTTTTTCCAGTCAAGAAAGCGCTGTTCAGTGACGGGCTGGTTGAAATTGAGCAGGGCGTCGACGGCCACCCCGACCATGCGGTCGACGGCGGAGTCGATTACCGGCTGTCTGCGTGCGCCCAGCTTCAACTGTTGCGCAACGGACAGGAACACGGCTTTTTCGTCCAGTATTCTGCCGCCCAGCTCAGCCGATTTGATGACGTCGAACGCAGCCGATTTCAGGAGTAGTTCCTTTTTCAGATCTGACCCCAGCAAATTCACCTTGCCGGCCAGACGCCCCTGACGGTTTCTTACCTCGCCCAGCACATAGGATAATTCTTTGAAATTCCATGTCAAATAGGGCCATCCCTGTTGTTGTTGAATATACATTTCCATTGTATGCTCTGTATTATTTGCCGCAAAAATAGAAAGTATTTCCCATATAAAAACTATTTCATAAACTAAAAATACATAAGCAATAAAAAATAAGATTCAATATATGTATTCGGCACATAATCCATCTCCGAACCGTTACAAATATACATGGCTGTATGACTCAGCCCTGTCCGGGAAGGAACCGTCTGCCGGCAGGAAACGCCGCCTCCCATCACGCCCCCGTCGGCCGGGTGTGCAAACGGGCGAAATGTCTCCTGCCTTACAATGACCGTGTGCCGTGCACCGTCATTGCGAGACCCCGCCCCGGCGCTGCCGGGGAAAAAAGGGGGATGACGGGAGTATGTGTATGATGACAGAGTCATATGATTCCGCTCCATATGCAGTAAAAAAGGGAAAGGATGTATCTTTGCGAAAAAAAAGCGCAACAGAATCCAAACCCGGAACATCCTTTGG
>JAIRXI010000015.1 GCA_031268395.1 Tannerella sp.
TGTACAGATGGCGATTGTCTGTATACAGATGCGGAGCTTTTTCCGGCTGTTTTTGGCTGAAAGAGACTTGTAAACGACAAACAAATAAACCACAACTTCCCCGAAAACAGCGCATCACCTTGCACCGGGTCATTTCACGGAGACCTTCTCCGTAATGATACCGCCGTCTGTCTGCACCTTCACCAGGTACACGCCGGGAGGCGCCGGCACGACGTATTCCGTCGAGGGCGCGCCGTCCGCGCATACAGGCATCCCCAGCATGTTGTACACCTCTATCCGCCATAGCTGTCCCGACAGCGAGCGCACGCGGATGTGGCCGTCCCCGCCCGAAAACAGGATCTTCGGACGGGCGATCCCCGCCGCTCCCGCCAGGCCGTGACCGGTATACTCCATCCGCAGCACGAAGCGGTCGTTCAGCGCCGGCGACGTCCGCGCAGGCGTGAAGGTGTAGACCGGCGTCTCCCGGAGGTCGATCTCGATACTGTTGCGCTCGCGGTCGATCAGGTAAACATCGTGACCAAACGTCTCCAGACCGGAAAATTCCAGCTTTACCTCGCCCGTCCGGACAAGGCGCAGTCCCAGTGCGGTCGTGTGCTGTTCGAAACTTCCGTCCGCATAGATGGACAGCGGTTCGCCCAGGGCGGTCAGCGCATAAAGCGTCAGCGGATTGCCATCGTAAAACAGGCTTCGCACGTCTTCGCCGCTGCGGTATTCCGGCGAGGCGTTCCGGTCGTAGCAGAGCGCCGCATAACTCGTTCCGTTTCCCTGCGTGGCACGGATGCGCAGCACGCCGCTCTCCGGCGCCGCCTCTGCCGTGCGGAGCGTGTAGCCGCTCTGTCCCCGGCCCGCCGGCGCGGTGGTGGTCCAATGGGGCGACATGACCACGCTGTCCACCCGCCCGGCCGGATTGTCCTTTGCCACAAAAAAGGACTGCAACGGGGCCACGTGGTCGGCCGGCTGCAGGGACGTGAAGCGCGACGGGTCGCTGACCACATAGCGCATGCCGTCGGTCGCGGCCTGACCCTTGAACCTGATCGCGATAAAACTCCTGTTCTCGTCACCGTCCCACATCAGGTAGCCGCCCGAGGCCAGCCGCGAGGCGTTGTCGCTGTTCTGCAGAAAGGAATCGACGCACAGCCAGGCCAGGTAGGGATTGACCACCTGCACCAGCCGGCCGCCGGCTACATCGTTCCGGACCGGCATCCGGAAACGTCCGGAAGCGTCGGGCGTCACGCCGTCCGTGATGAAGCGGTGTCCGGAGGCGCGGGGCGCCGGGACGTTCTGCCCGCCCGCGGAACGGTAGACGGTGTCGGACTGCGGGAAGGTCCAGAAGGCGCCGCGCGCGACGTTCGTGGAAGTTACTTTTAGGTGGAACGCCTTGCCCAGCGCCAAGCTGTCGCCAAGCTGTCCGAACGTGGCGGTGAACATGTCCGGCTGCGCCGCGCCGCCGGCGGGATTGGCCAGCTGAAAATACTTCATTGACACGTCGCCCCACTGCGGCGCCGCCGGATGGCCGCTCTTGAAGTGGTAGTCGCCGGAGTACATGTCGCGCAACGGCGCCGACCACATGAGGAAGCGGTCGCGTTCCGTAGCTTTAAGTTTGAGTTCCACCCGCGCGGCAGTATAGGTCAGCGCGTGAGGGTTTTTCAGCATCGCCCGGTCCTGCACCGTCACCGTGTCGCAGAAGGCCGGCGCGTTCAGTTCGGGATAATGCGGCGCGTCCGGCGCGATCAGCACGTTCGTACATGCCAGCGGATACCACGACACCGGAGTTTCATACGTCCGGCCGTTCGGCGCCGTCGCTGTTCCCGCCCAGTTCTCCGGGTTGTGCCAGTCCGTATCTTTCAGCCCCGTCCAGCGCATGGAGTAGCGCGCCGGGAGCGTCACAACCGTTATCTGACAGGTGCTGATACAGTTTCCCGCCGTCAGGGTCACGGCATACGTCACTGCCACCGGGTTCAGGGTCGTGTTGGTCAGCGTCTCGCTGATGACGGACGAAGCGCCGGTTGCAGCCGCCTGCTGTATGCCGGCCACGGCTGCGCGGCTCCAGTGGAAGGTCGTGTTCGCCACCGTGCTTGTCACCGTATAGCCGAACACGTCGCCCGAACAGATGGCGGGCGACGCCGGCATGAATTTCGGCTCCGGCGCGGGACAGACTGTTGCGCGGAGCATACCCGTGGCACACTGCGAGACCGGCAGGCCGTCGTCTTTTACACTGTACAGAATGTCGAATACGCAGCACGTGTCCGGATTCGCCGACGGCTTGAGCATCAGCGTCACGGTGGAATCGGCCGGGTTTGCCGCCAGCGTCGCCAGCGCCGTATCCGCCAGGTTGACAAAGGAGGCGGAGGAGAGGAAAACCCTGTCGCCGTCCGGGTCGCTGTCGTTGACCAGCACGTTTATCCCTATGTGCGAGGTGGCCGTGGCACATATCGTCATCGTGTCGGCTGCCGTAACCGGCGCCTGGTTCAGGTTACACGGCATCTGCGCCGGCCGGGTAAGACCGGTAGAGAATTGCAGACTTTCGTAACTGACGCCCAGCGTCAATCCGGGGCTGTCCGTATAGCGGGAAGACAGCGGGGTTGTCGCATCCGGATTTGATATGATTCCCACGTTGCTGCTTCCGGACAGCGTTACATAAATATTGCCGTCGGGGCCTGATTTCAGGCCGCCCTGTTTTGTCCCCGCAGGGATCGCCGTATGTACCTGTACAGGCGTTCCCGTCCCCGACAGGTCGTATTGACTCAATGAGGCAGATCCCGTCCAGCAGCTAAGGTAAACCTGATTGCCGTCCGGCGAAAATTCCAGTCCCAGACAGGAGCCGCCCGTCCCCAAAACCGTACGCAGGTTTGACAGGATGCCGGCCGCATTGTCGAAATCGAACACATCCAGGATGCCGGAATTGTGCACGACGGCTACCCGGTCGTTCTGCCGGGAGGCCTTCAACGTATGGGAATGGGAGGCGGTCGATTTTGCATAGTCCTGAGCGTTTCCGATCGACGGATTGTCGGGATCGCTCACATTCACCGGACGTACGCGAAGCACATTGCTGCTGGCGCCGTCGCAGGAAGCGTCGGTACAGCAGGCATAAACCAGCCAGTACTGATCTGTTGTGCCCGCCCTGGCTATCAGTTCCAGGGATTCGGACATGGCGCCGGATGCTGCTTCTATCTGTATCGCGGAGGAACGCGCGCCCTTTCCGTTGTCGGCATTCATATCCACCACATAGGCAATCAGGGCTTTGGGATTCTGGTACTCTCTCGTTATCGTAAAGAACAGATATTTGTTTTTGCCCATATAGCAGGCTGCCAGTCCGTCGGCCACAGAACTGTTTCCGGGAAAAGTCCCGTTCTGCACTTCTTCATGCCGACAGTTGTATATCCGGTCGTAGCTCGAATAGAAGACGGCCTGTCCTTTGCAGTAGGGAGAGGAAACGACCAGCGCATTTTCGTTTGAAGACACGCTGGACTCTCCCGAAGCGTCCTGCGCCACGTATTGCCCCGTCGTGCCGTCTTTCACAAAGCGTATTCCCGCCGATTTGCCTCCCTGCGTATTGACGCCGAAATACCAGACGTCGTCCACAAAGGAGGTTCCGGCAGCGCTGGTCGTAACGTAAATAAATTCCCGGCGTTCGAGCGTGCCGCAGGACACCTTGTAAACCACCGTATCAATTCCCGTCCGGTTGCTCGTATATACGATCCGGTTGTTTTTGTCGACGGCAGCCGTGGCGAGCGGGGGTTTGGACTCAATGACGACCTGTGGACTGATACAGTCGGGTGGGAGGGTGTCATTGGCCAGCACGTCGATCGTAACGGGCGCCGTCTCGCAGGGCGTTACGATCCGGTCGGCCGCAGTGCAGAACCGGACTGCATGGGCCGTATCGCTTATCTGCGAATAGCAGGGGGGATCGAAGTAGGTCACGGTGTATTTGCCCGGCGTTTTCACCAGACAGGCCGCCTGCGTGGCGCCGGAGATTTCAACCCCGTCCCTGTACCACCGGTAGACACTTTTACCGCTGACCGAGGCGGTCAGCAGGACGCTGTCGCCCGTACTCAGGACGGCAAGGGCGGGCGAAATGACGGCTTTTGCCGGCAGCGATGCCTCTTCCCTGCGGACGAGGGTAGCGGCGGAGGAAAAACCGCGGCAGATGCCGTCCGTCACGTAGCACTTGTAAACACCCGCGAGTGTGGCGACGAAGGTCCGGGCGGCAGCGCCGGATATGGCCACGTCGTTGCGGTACCACTGATACGAAGCGGCGGCTTTTTCGGGTGTCACGGTCAGTGTCACGCCGTGTATTCCGCACAGCACGGTGTCCGGCGAGGCCGTCACCGTATAGACATGTCCCGGACACCATGTTCCGGAAAACGAATTGTTCGCCAGATGGCAGTCGTCATAACCTTCGGCAAGTTCGTCCTTGTTGTTTGTAAGGATGGTTGCCCACAGCAGTTTGTTGTTAAAACTGCCGGTAACGGTATACGTGCGCGTGACGCTCTCGCCTGCGAAAAGTTCTACGCCCAGACGCTGCGGCGATCCGATCTGAGGGCTGGCTGCAAGCGACAGTCCCGGAGCGCCGCCTCCGTCGTAGAAGTAAACCGGAGTCGAGGCGACGATAGAGGCTGCCCCGGCGTTGTATACAGTGAGCTCGACCGTCGAAGAGGTTGAACCGGCCGTGACCTGCATGTTCCTCAGCTCGGCGTCGGGCAAGCGGACTATGGGCATACAGTCTCCGTTCCTGATGATGGGTTGCTGAATCCAGGAGCCATTGTAGGGATGGGCGGTTCGGCCGTTTTTCGTGCAGGCATTCAGTATGGATTGCGGACGTGCGTTGACCTTCAAGTCTTCGCGAATCTGCGTGGGGTCATACATGCCCTGGTTCCATACCGGGGGACAGGGCGCCCACTTCAGACTGTCGTATTCGAAGACGCTGATCCAGCCGGCCACGTTGTCGAGATCCAGCGACGTAGCGGATTGTGTCACGAGAATGTCGGCGCTGCCGTCCAGATTGACGTCGGCGATGGTGGGATACTCGAATCCGGTACCGCAGAATACGGGCGTGGAGAACATGACGGAACTCGTCTCGCTCACGGTCTCGCCCAGCGTCACATAGTCGCTTCCGGCGCCGTTGTTTGCCCTTTTGGGCGAAACGACGCGCAGGGTGCTCTCGTCGCGGTAGCAGAGGTCGTACGTATCGTTGTTGTCAAAGTCGAAGAGCGTGATGCCCGTGTTCTGCGAGCGGTCGGCATGTTCCATGCCCCAGCTCACCCTCAGCCGCTCTTCGACCCGCTCCGCCGAATCGCAGTAGGTCAGACCGATGATATGTCCCGCTCCGCCGGAGGGTATGCGGTTAAACCTCCGGTTACCGTTGTTCGTCAGGTTGCTGTCCCACCCGGCGCTGGCGCCGGAAGAACCGGCCGTACCCTGGCGCAGGCTTTCGTTGCTCAGGGGATGAAACGGGATGCCGCTGCAACCGCCGTAGTCCGTCATGCGGCGAAGATGCATGCCTCCGCCGATAATGCATATTTCGGGCAGCCGGCCGCTGAAGGCCGTACCGTTCCACCGGTCGTCTTTCCCGTTGATGTCGCCGATGAAGGGTATGCCGTAGTTGCCATGTTCGCCGTCGGAGAAAAACGTATTGGCGGCCTTCACCACTTTCGGGTATCGCGGGTCCCAGACATAGATCAGGATGTTTACATTCAGGCTGCCGTCATTGACAAACGAAGTCACTATAATATCCAGGTGCCCGTCGCCATCGATGTCGGCCACGCGGGTGAATCCGTCGCTCAGGAAGAAGACGGTGGTGTCGCTGCTGTTGAGCTTTGTACGCAGGAAAACGCTGTCGGGACCTTCGACGGTCGTATAGGTATTGGCCGCATGATTGCTCAGGCTGTTGAAATTGAAGCTGTGGATACGGTTTCCCGCAATGACCTCCTGCTGCCCGTCGCCGTCAATGTCTACAATGGCAGGCACTGCCAAAGCATAGTCGCTGTACTGTCCATAGCCGCCCGACACGCCCGGTCGCCGTCCCGTCATGGCCTTGTCCCTGACTGCCGTGGCATTCGCTTTCGCCGTCGGACTGGCGGAAAGGACATGTGCCAGTCCGTCGTCCGCGGGATCGATGGAACTTGCTCTGGCTGACGGGGCGCTGTTTTGCCAGGACATTAGCAGGGCGCCGGTGACCCCGTTGTAGATTTTGTTGTAGACAATGACTTCGGGCGTCCCGTCGCCATTCAGATCGGCAATGAAAGGTTGCGGGTAGCCGAAGTCGGAAGTGGTGTTAAGTCCGTTTCCGGACATGTCCAGCGGCGCCTTGAAGCCGGTTTTCGCACCGCTTCCGTCATTCCCGTCCCACATTTTGGTCATGCCGGTAATGGTTGTGCCGCTGAAAACAGGTTTCAGGGCATAGATGGCGCCCGGGCCGTTTGTCTGACAGACGACGATTTCACCCGTCCCGTCGCCGTCCAGGTCGGCAAGCGCCAGCATGGAGGGCGCCCTGTGATAGGCATTTCCCATGCGGAAATTGCCGTACCCGGCGCCCAGATCGCTCAGGACGAAACGATACATTCGCGAGCCGTCCTGTCCGTTATATACATTGACATAATTGGCATCTATGTCGAAGCCGGCGGAGCCGGCGCCGTAGTTGTTGGTAATACCCATCATGACGATTTCCGGCTTGCCGTCGCCGTTCAGGTCGCCCACCAGCGGAGAACTGAATCCGTCGATAAAGTTACCGGCGCCGGAAGTGGAATTTCCGGTCTGGAATTTCGACTTGATGCCGAAAGGTATGTTCTCCGGCATTTGGCGGAAACATTCCATATTGGCGTCGATCACGTTGACGGGACGGTTGTATTCCGAAACAATGATATACACCTTTGCCGTATCTTTCATTCCGCCGTCCGAAAGTTCGTACTCAACGGAGAATGTCGTATTCCGGCAGGCTTCATTGGGCGTAAAGACAAGGAAGTCGCCTTCTTTTTTTATGGAACCCCGGGAAACGGGATTTGTAATGATCCGCCATTGATAGGCGTCACCGGAGACGGAATCGTTGCGAATGATGTCCTTTCTGACCGTTTGCATGGGTCCGGTATAGATATTGTCGTCAACGGCAGTCAGTTTCTGTGCAGACAGTTGCATCCAGATAGCCGGAAGCAGCAGGCAGGCCGCCGGGAGGATGTACCGGCGACGGCCTGCGGCACGGCTGTTTGCCGTGCGGTATTTTCGCATACTGTCGACGGAAATGTTCGCCGGCAGGGTTGCCGCAGTCTGCGGCAGAGTTGTCAGATGTTTCATAAATGTATTTGTTATGTTGCCGGATATGGCGGCGCCTCGCCCTGCAAGGCAGCTTATCGTGTTGCGAATGAAATAACAGGTATATGCTGTTTATTTTCTGCCACTGTATGCTTATATGTCTGGTCCTCTCGCAGAGGACAGACCGGGATTATTCTTTGCCAATCGCATAAGTCTATATTTATCAAGCGTTATTTTATGTTCTGTTGCGTTGAGTTTTTCTTATCACATTGTTGCACACTCCGCTTCTCGAAAACCGGAGCGGAAAGTTGTCTTTATGACAAACATGCTAATTAAACTAAATACACGCTGCAAAAGTACAGGGTCGCGGGGTGTATTTAATGCTCTTATGATTCACAATAGTGTCCCGTACAGTCATATTTCACGCAAAGCCTTTTCCCATACCCCTTCCCTTAGTAATCATAACACAAAAAAAACCGTTCATTTCAGCGATTATATCCGTTTTATCCAGGGTGAAACCCGTAGAGACGCGATTCATCGCGTCTCTGACATAACATTTATTTTTAACGACTTGCCGTTTGTACAGCCAGATCTTGCCTTCGCACGCCTGCGTTGCTTTTTTTTGCACATACCTTCATAAAAAATACTAACCTGTAAAAAAATCCCGGCAAAGCGGGATGCTGTGAAAAAGAACGCTATCTTTACCTGTCGAATGACAGAAATGACAGGAAATTTCTGTAGGTTGCACCCGGAAAAGATCAAGATATGAGAGCTGAAAAAAGGGTGAAAAACGATACGGTGCTATATGAAACTGCAAAAAAAAGAGACTGTTCTTTCCCGCGATTCGATATTCGAAGGAAAGACGGACAAACCGCGCCTGACTGCGTTTGCGGGCATAGGTATTTGCCTGGAAGGGGCATGTGATGTGTTTATCAATGCGCAGGGCTACCACCTGAAAAAGGGGGATATGTGCCTGGTGCTGCCGGACGTCATGTTGCAGACGGGCTGGAAAAGCAGCGATTTTACAGGTTATACGATTGCCGTTACACGGGAATTTCTTGACAGTACCGGCATCCCGATGACTACTTCCTTTTATCTGCCGGCACAGGAAAATCCGTGTATTTCATTGGACGGAAATGAAACGGAACGTTTCATGGCCCTGTGCGACGAATTAAAGCGCCTGGACAGGCATATAACACATCCCTACCGTCACGAAATTTCGCAATCGCTTGCCATGGCCATCGTTTATAAAATCGCAGCCGTCTATCACGAGCGGTTGGAGGTGCAACATTTTTCACGTTCAAGAAAAAACATGCTGTTCATGAAATTCCGGCAGCTGGTAGCCATCCATCACTGCGAAAACAGAAAAATTGACTTCTACGCAAACAAACTCTGCATCTCGGAACATTACCTGTCCATTATCGTCAAACATATCTCCGGACTGACGGCCTCCGCCTGTATTGAGCGGTTCGTTATTGCCAGCGCCAAGTCCCTGCTCGTCTCCACGGAAATGACGATACTGCAAGTTTCTGACAGGCTGAATTTTCCCAACGCTTCCTTTTTCTCCAAATATTTCAAGCGAATCACCGGACAGACGCCCAAAGAATACAGAAACAAAATGTAGCACACGGAAGACCGTCCGGCGTCGCCGGCAGGTATCGAAATGCACGGCATCCATAAAAGGAGAACTCTTTTAACCTGAGAGTTGGATAATCAGGAGTACTGATTCAGGATTTAAAAATGCTGAAATTCACAGATCCGTACACCCTTTTCTGATGAAACTGCAGCAGGCTGGAAAAATCGTGTGTTCCGGAATGTTCCAGGACGAAAAGCCCGCCTTCGCAAAGCCATTTACCATCCGCTATCAACCGGGGAAGTTCCTCCAGTTCCTCCAGTGCGTAGGGCGGATCGGCAAAGATAAGGCCAAAAGCCTGCCCGCGTGCGGATCGCAGGTAGCGAAACGCATCCCCGCGTATCAGATCCAGCGCTTCCGTCCGCAACTCGCCGGCCACTTTCCGGATAAACGACGCATGAGCGGGGTCCCGTTCCACGGCCGTCACCCGCCGGCAACCGCGCGAAAGCATCTCGAACGAGATACTCCCCGTGCCGGCAAACAGGTCCAGCGCCGTCGTGTCGCCCCAGTCCACCAGGTTGTCAAGCACATTGAACAGATTCTCCTTCGCAAAGTCCGTTGTCGGACGGGCGCTGAACGACGGAGGAATCCGGAACCTGCGACGACCGTAGATGCCTCTTATGATTCGCATCCGAACAGGGAAACAATGTCCAGCGGAACACGTGTCGCCGTCGCCACCGTCCGGGGCGACTCGACCGCCGCAATGCAATTCACATACTTCTTCAACGTCTCTTTCAGTTCCCGGTACAGCGATGCCGGCGCAAAAAGCAGGAGCCGGTCTTCCACCTGGTCCATCCCCGTCTGCTTCCAGATATATAATATGTAGTAGAGCAGGTCGGCGGCATTCCCGGCGTCGAACGAATTGAGAAACGTCAGTACGCCCCGGTCGTAACAGGCGGCATCCATCGTGTTTTCATGCACCGACACATAGAGCTGCTTCCGATAGCAGGGCAGGTTCTGCTCCCTCCAGCGAAGCAGCATCGGCGCGACGGCATGGGTGAATTGCGGACGGATCAGCGAACGGCAGCAAAAGGCATGGACTTCCTCCGGGAGGCTGTAGACCAGTTCGGCCTCCAGCGCGGGCAGCGGCTCGTGGAGGATTTTGCGTCCCGGCACGGAGAAGACAAACGACATCAGCGTTTCCTCGCGGCCTTCCGCAAAAACCGGCTTCGGCGCCAGCATATACAGGCGGCTTACGTAGACGATATACACGTGGCGGTAGGGATAGCTGAGAAAAACGTGCTCGAAGAAGGTGTCTTTCAGCGCCTGCGGATAGGAGACGACCGGATCGAAAGCCGTTTCTGCATGGAAGAAACTGCCCTTTTCCGAGGGGATGTGACCGGCAAAAGAAAGTCCACCCGGCCATAGCCGGATGGACACTACATACTTTTCCGCACAGTCAACCGTTAACGTGTCAGGCACACGAAGCGTCATAAGGCGTTGCCTTTATTCCCAGTTGCCTGCGTTGTTGTTTATTTCCGTCACCGAGCCGACGCGCAAGCCGCCGTACTTGCCCAGTTTGGTTGCCATATCTTTCAGATTGACCAGCAACTGGTGGTTCAGGTCGCCCAGATACGTATCATATTTCACACCGCTTTCGAACACTTTGACCGTATATCCCGAACCCGAAACCAGCGTCGCCGTGTCCATCGTGAAACGGGCATTCACATCGGCTACCGGCACGATCACCAGCGAATCCACGTTATAGTTTACGCCGAAGAGGGTGTCTTTGGCCAGTACCCAGAGCGTGTCGCGCTTGATCAGACCCAGCTTGATGGCATCCTTCTCCTTCATGCCCTTTTCCAGCTGTTCGTCTGTCAACTCTCCTTCCTTGAGGACAAAGGGCAATTTCTTCTCCTTCAAAAATTTGTCCAGCTCTTCAAAGTTCGCGGCATGTATGCCATATACATTCTTGTACTCAATCTGCGCTTTCCGGATGTCAATCAGGCGTGCCTTGATGGCGTTCTCGCGCAATTCCCGTTCCCTGTCGAACTCAATCGAACTCATGATGCTGCGATAGCACATGTATGTCAGTATAACAACTGCTCCAATCAATAATACTCTCAATGTAATCTTCATTTCATATTTCGTTTTTGATTTATTATTCCTTCAAATAATTGAGCTGCAAATATAGAAAAGAATATTTAAATCCGTAACTTTATCGCCCAAAATAATTACATGGAAAAGAGAAATAGTTTTATTTCCGGCCATATAGCTCGCTTCTTTCCCTTCCGGCCAACGGAGGAACAGGCTATGGCCATCCGCCTGCTGGCCGGTTTTCTGCTTTCGGAAGAGCCTCGCAGCGTGTTGTTGCTGAAAGGATATGCCGGCACGGGAAAAACGTCGCTGACCGGCGCCGCCGTGAAGGCCCTGAACGAATTTCGACAGAAAAATATCCTGATGGCGCCGACCGGACGGGCGGCCAAGGTCTTTGCCCGGTATGCCGGACAGGAGGCTTTCACGATTCACCGGAAGATTTACCGCAAAAAGTCTTTTTCCAACGAACTGGAGGGTTTCTCCCTGGCCGGCAACCTGCATGGCGACACCCTGTTTTTTGTGGACGAAGCTTCCATGATTTCCAACGACGCGACCGGGAACCGGGCTTTCGGCAGCAGCGGGCTGCTGGACGACCTGATACGCTATGTGTACAGCGGCAAACGCTGCCGGCTGATTCTGACGGGCGACGCGGCCCAGCTGCCGCCCGTGTCGCAGCTCGAAAGTCCCGCCCTCAGCGCCGATTACCTGCGAGGGTATCAGTTGCAGGTGCATGAAATCCAGTTGACCCGGGTCGCCCGTCAAAGCGAAGACTCCGGAATCCTGTTCAACGCCACCCGGATACGGGAATGTCTGCAAACGCGACGCCTCGACGACTATCCCGCATTGCGCCTTTCCGGTTTTGCCGACGTGAAGAAAGTCGGCGGCAACGAACTGATCGAAGCCGTCTCGTCGGCGTATGACCGGGACGGACTGGACGAAACGGTGATTGTCTGCCGCTCAAACAAACGCGCCAACATCTACAATAACGGCATACGGAACCGGATTCTGTACCGGGAAGAGGCCCTGTCCACGGGCGACAGGCTGATGGTGGTCAAGAACAATTATTTCCGGACGGAAGAGCAGAAGGAGGCGGGATTTACGGCGAACGGCGAAATTGTGGAAGTGCTGCGCGTGCGCCATACGTACGGGATGCACGGCTTCCACTTCTGCGATGCGCAGGTCCGCTTCCAGGACGACGACCGGGAGGCCGAAATACGGATCCTGACGGATACGCTGCAAAGCGAGTCGCCGTCCCTGTCCGGGGAGATGAGCGACAGACTGTTCTTCAACGTGATGGAAAGCTATGCCGACGAAAAGACTCGGGCGGGCAAACTGAAAAAAGTCAAGGCCGACCCGTACTACAATGCCGTACAGGTGAAGTATGCTTATGCCGTTACCTGTCACAAGGCGCAGGGCGGACAGTGGCGCAACGTGTTCCTGGACATCGGATACGTCACGCGGGACATGCTGGGCGAGGATTTCTACCGGTGGCTTTACACGGCTTTCACACGGGCCACCCGACAACTTTATCTGGTCAATCTTCCGGGAGAATTTGAAGAGTCGAAAGTTAACGGAGAGAACGG
>JAIRXI010000036.1 GCA_031268395.1 Tannerella sp.
GCGACGCCTACATCCGCACCGCCCACCCCGGCGTCATCGCCCGCATCTACACCCCCGACGGCATCCTGCACGACCAGCGCACGCTCCCCACCGCCGGCACAACAAAAATCCGCCTCGCCCCCGGCATCTACATCGTCGCCCTCAACAACGGCGAAAGCAGGAAAATAGTGATTAATGATTAATGATTAGTGATTAATGTAATTAGTGATTAGCGTAATTAGTGATTAGTGATTAATGGTAGGGGCGCCCGTAATGGCAAATGGCTAATGATTGTGGGACTGTCTCAAAAGCCTTGATTCTCCGTCATTGCGAGGAACGAAGCAATCCAGGCGCAGGCGATGACCCGACGCCGCCCGAACTGCACCGCCTGAGCCACACCGCCTGAGCCTGGATTGCTTCACTTCGTTCGCAATGACGAAGTAAGCTTGCGAATGCTTCCTGAACGTTTTCCAAACGTTTTCTGCCCTCACACGTCCCTGCACCGTTTCATGGAATATCTCAGAAGCCTTGATTCTGCTATCGAACATGGACAGGCACAGACTGCCAGTCTGCGCCGGCGGGGGTTAATCGCCAATCATTGCGGGCGCCTACAAGGGGCGCCCCTACATCGCCAACCATTAATCATTAATCACTAACCACTAACCACTAATCATTAATCATTAAAAACTTTCAATTGAAAAAAGTGATTTCGTTGGCGGCTACGGTGATTTGCTGTCGGGGGTGTTTTATCCGGAAGAGTGTGTCTTTTGGGAGGGATTCGTCCATTGTGCGGATGATTTGCGCGTAGGAGAGGCTGTCCGCGTCGAAAGTTTTCTCTTTTGGCGAGGCGTGTTTGGGGGCGGATTCCGGGCGGCGGAACAGTTTGTGGATGGCCGAAGCGGTCCCGGCCAGCGCGATGGTCAGGCGTATCATGGCTTTGAACAGGCAGTTGGAATGGGGGTAATGCTTGCGGAAAAAGATGTGCATCGCATTGTGGAAAATCTTTACGTAGCGAAGGTCCTTGCGGGTGCTTTCGCCCTTGTAATGGATAATCCTTTCGGGCAGGTAGTATACGCCGAAACCGGCCTGTCCGATACGGTATGAGAGGTCAATGTCCTCGCCGTACATGAAGAAATCCTCGTCCAGCAGTCCCGTCCGGTCGAGCGCCTGACGGCGGAGCAGCATGAAGGCGCCGGCAAGAATATCGACCGCATGAGGACTGTTTTCATCCAGGTAACGGACGTGATAGCCGCCGAATGTCTTCGACAGGGGAAGAAGCCCGGCCAGCCCGGTCATCTTGCAGAACGCATTCCACGGCGACGGGAAGCCCCGCTTGGATTCGGGCAGGAATCTCCCGTATCCGTCAATCATCTTTACGCCCAGCGCTCCCGCGCCGGGATGCGCGTCCATGAACGCGCAAACGTTTGCCAGCGTGTCTTCACCCACGACCGTATCGGGATTCAGCAGCAGCACGTATTCGCCGCGCGACATCCTGATGGCCTGATTGTTTGCTTTCGAAAAACCCGCATTTTCGCGGTTCTCAATATAGTGTGCGTCCGGGAATCCGGCCCGGATGTATCCGGCCGAGCCGTCGGACGAACAGTTGTCCACCACGAAAATTTCCGAAGCAACCTTTCGTGTGGCGCGCGTTACCGAATCCAGACATTGCCAGAGGTAATACTTGACATTATAATTGACAATCACAATCGACAGTTTCATGCTTTTTCCTTTTGAATACGGGCGGCAAACTTACTTCTTTATCGGCTTTTTACCAAGTATATTGTGCAGACAGGGAAGATTTTTTTTGCGGGACAGGCGAAATTATCTCCGCAAAGCGCGTATCTTTGCGCCTCCCGGGGGGAAATAAATAAAAAAACAGTCATGTTCAGCATTTGCATACCGGTATATAATTATGATGTAAGGACGCTGGTGCACAGTCTGCACCGTCAGTCCGGGCTGACGGGACAGCCGTTCGAGATTCTGCTGATGGACGATGCGTCGCGCGAATCCTGTCATGCCGTTAATTCGGCGATTGACCTGCCGCACGTGCGTTATATCCGCCTGGCGGAAAACGTGGGACGGTCGAAAATACGGAACCGCCTGGCGCGGGCGGCAAAATATCCCTATCTGATTTTCATGGACTGCGATTCGGCTGTTCCAACGGAGGACTATATTCGCAATTATATCCCGTATTTCAGGGAAAATATCGTCTGTTACGGCGGGACGGCGTATGAGGACAAAAGGCCGGATCCGTCGAAATATCTCCGCTGGAAATACGGGAAGGAAAGGGAATCGCGTCCCTTTACCGAAAGGGAAAAGAATCCCAACTACGGTTTTGCGACCAACAATTTCCTTGTCGGCAAAGCCCTGTTTGAACGGGTTCCGTTCGATGAAACCATCCGGGATTACGGGCACGAAGACACGCTGTTCGGCATTCAGCTGCTGAGTTTGAACATCCGGATAGAACATATTGACAATCCGCTCGTTCATCTGGGACTGGAAGATGCTTCTGTTTTTATCGCCAAAACGGAAAAAGCGGTTGCGAACCTGCGAAAAATAGACGGAATCCTGCAGGAGAAGTATCCCGCGTGCGTGAATCATTCAAACCTGATTCGGATGGGGCGAAGACTGGAGAAATGCGGCTCGCATCTTTCGCGGCGTTTCTTTTTTCCGTCTTCAGGCCTCTGATAAGAAAGAATTTACTGGGCCGCCGGCCATCCCTTTTCCTGTTCGATTTGTATAAACTGGGCATTTTGTGTTTTCTGGAAAAGGAATGTCCGGTTTTAAAAGAAACTTCGGTATGTGGCAGGAATTGCTAATAGGGATTATTGCGGTGGTTGTCGCGGGATGCGTCGGGTACAGGCTCTGGCGTTATTTCGCGCGGCCGGCATCGCCATGCGACCATTGCGCCGGCTGTTCGCTGAAGGAACAGCTGCGGGATAAACGCCCCGGAAAGTGCGAAAAATAGACGGATGTCCCGAAAGCGGGCGGAAAAACTCCTGAGTCATTGCGGAACGTTCACCGGATGCGGTACCATATTTATGGTATTGCGGGCCGTTTCTTTTACCCTTACCTTTGTGCCGCAATTCATGCAATGATTGAATAAAAAAGTACCTTCTACGGACCGACTGCAAAATGGCTCTGGAGGATACTTGTTACTAACAAATTAAATTTTATGCGGAAAAAAATCAAACAGATTGCCGTTTACGGAAAAGGAGGTATTGGTAAATCTACCACTACGTCCAACATCAGCGCCGCTTTAGTAGAAGCAGGCCACAAGGTTCTTCAATTCGGCTGTGATCCGAAAAGCGATTCTACCAACACATTACGCGACGGGAAATACATCCCCACCGTTTTGGATTTGTTGAGGGAAAAACCGAAGGTGGATGCCCGCGATGCCATATTTCAGGGCTTTAAAGGCGTCTATTGTGTGGAGGCCGGCGGTCCGCAACCCGGCGTCGGTTGCGCCGGACGGGGTATAATCACAGCCGTTGAACTTTTGAAACAGCAAAACATTTTTCAGGAACTGGAATTGGACTACGTCATTTTCGACGTGCTTGGCGACGTGGTTTGTGGCGGCTTTGCCGTGCCTATCCGCGAAGGCATAGCCGAACATGTTTTTACCGTTTCATCCTCTGATTTTATGGCTATTTATGCGGCAAACAACCTGATGAAAGGGATTAAAAAATATTCCAATACCGGCGGCGCTTTATTCGGCGGAATCATAGCGAACTCTATCAACAGCGAGTATCAGCAATCCATCATTGATGATTTTGCGCAAAAAACGGGTACGCAGGTTGTCGAATATGTGCCCCGCTCGATAACCGTCACGCAGTCGGAACTGTCGGGACGTACGACAATCGAGGCGCAACCTGTATCCAAACAGGCCGACATCTACCGCAGTTTAGCCAATAAGATTCATGAGCATACGGAGTCTAAAGTTCCGACGCCGCTTGATATTGACGCACTCCGTGAATGGTCGGCGAGGTGGGCGGACCAGTTGCTGGCTATCGAAGCCGGCGAAGTGCGCGGAGCACAGGCTCATATATAATTGAAATACAAAAGGAAATGGACATTCACAATCACCCCTGTTTTAATGCGGACGTCAGGCATACGGCCGGAAGAATCCACCTGCCCGTAGCGCCACGGTGCAATGTACAGTGTAACTTTTGCAACCGCAAGTTTGACTGCACGAACGAAAGCCGTCCGGGAGTAACCACCTCGGTGATGAAACCCGTACAGGCGGTCGAATATCTGTCCGGTGCACTGAAGCGTGCCGGTCATATCGCCGTTGTCGGGATTGCCGGGCCGGGCGATCCGTTCGCCAATCCCGAAGAAACGCTGGAGACGCTGGAACGGGTACATGCGGCGTTTCCCGACAAACTGTTGTGCCTGTCGTCCAACGGTCTCTCTTTGGCTGAACATGTACCCCGTCTGGCTGCATTGAACGTCTCGCACGTCACCGTTACGGTGAACGCCGTCGACCCGGAAGTCGGGGCAAACGTGTACGAATGGGTCTATTACAACAGGAAGACGTATTACGGACGGGAAGGCGCCGGGATATTGCTTGACAAACAGACGCAGGCTATCCGGTTATTGAAAAGATACGGCATCACCGTAAAAATCAATACGGTCGTCATTCCCCGCGTCAATTCGCACCATATAGCCGATATTGCGCAGTATGTTTCGGCACGGGGCGCCGATATTCAAAACTGCATTCCCGTGATACCCGTCGCCGGCACGCCTTACGAATCGCTGGAAGAACCGTCGCCTGCAAGTATGCGTTTGATACGCGCCCGGACATCGCTCTACATCCGGCAGATGTCGCATTGCGCCCGTTGCCGTGCCGATGCGGCGGGACTTATCGGCGACGACCTCGGCGGAAAGCTGTCACAGGAACGCAAAGAACGCAAAATGCAGTGCGATTTCCGGGGAAAACCGTACATAGCGGTGGCAAGCAGCGACGGTATTTCCATCAATCATCATTTGGGCGAAGCCGCTTTATTGTGGATTTACGGATTCGATAACGGAACGGTCCGCTTAGTCGGTAAACGGCCTGTCCCCGCTTATGAGCGCCAGCGCAACCGCTGGGATGCGATAGCGGAATTGGTGCCGGACTGCAGCGCCTTGCTGGTAAGTAATCTGGGACGCGCGCCCTACGAACGCCTGCAACGCAATGGCGTCCATGTCGAATCGGTCGACGGGAACATACGCGATATTGCGGGAGCGATTTTTTCAAAAGGCGAGATTCCGGCGGACGCTTTGCGAATGAACGGCGTTTGCGGCACAGGCAATGGCTGCAGCGGTACAGGCAGCGGATGTAATTAACAATCAAGTTCAATTATTATGGCAATCGATGTAAAAAGTAAGTTGTGCGGCTCGCGGGAATCCCGCATCGGGTCAATCACCGGTTATTCCGGAACGTTACATGAAATCGGGCGGGAAATCGCTTGCGAAGGCTGTCCGGGTGAGAGAAAGAGATGTTTCAGCCAGGCGGCAGGGTGCGCATCGGGGTGTGCGCTGGCGCAGGCTGCAGAAATTAACGACGTCGCGATTGTTCATCACGGACCTTCTGGGTGCGCGGCTATTGCGCAGCTCAAACCGGCTTTCGACCTGCTGGCAAACGCGATAGGCCGCGACAGGAGCAGTTTCGCCTATACCTGTACGGATATGACGGAAGCCGATACGGTGTTCGGGGCGACCGAAAACCTGAAAGACGTGGTTATCGAAACATATAACAGGTATCATCCCAAAGCGATTTTCGTTGGAGCGTCGTGCGTGAGCGGCGTTATCGGCGAGGATTTGGAAGGAATTATCGAGGAGGTGAGGGACGTCATCGACATTCCCGTCGCTCCCATTCATTGCGAAGGGTTTAAATCGCAGATTTGGGCGTCGGGGTTTGATGCAACCTATCACGCCATATTGAAATATATTGTCAAACCGCCGCAGAAGAAAACCAATCGGGTCAATATCATCGGTTTCACGGCCGGCATGGCATGGAACACGCGCGCCGATATCATACGCATGCTGGATGTGCTCGGGCTTGAGCCTACATTCCTCCTGGCCGCCTCGACGGTCGGGGAACTGGAGCGCCTGCCGGAAGCGACGGCGTCCATCACCACGTGCAGTACGCTGTCGTCATATCTCGGTATTGGCCTCGAGACGGCGTACGGCGTTCCGTTCATACGCTCGCTGCAGCCGCACGGGATTGCGGGATACGAAGACCTTGCCCGCCAGCTGTCCAAAGTCGTGGATAAGGAAGCGGAAATGGAGGCATTCCTGCAGGCAGAGAGAGCCGTTTACCTGCCCCGGATTGAAAAGATAAAGGAACAGCTGACGGGCAAACGCGCGATGGTGGCAATGGGACCAAATCTGGGAGCGAACATAGCCCGCGTACTGCAGGAGTTCGGCATGAAGATGGAGCATCTGACGGCATGGCATTTCGACAGGCAATACGACGACGGTACCCGTCCGCAGGCCTTGCAATACCTGATTGACCATTCGCCCGATGATTTTACTTACTCGGTGAATCACTTGCAGAACTTTGAATTTATGAACATCCTGAATACGATAAAACCCGACATTTTCGTGTCAAGGCATCCAGATTCGGCTATCTGGGCGATGAAAATAGGCATTCCGGGCTATTGTGTTTACGACGAATATAACGTCTTCGGATACAAGGGAACGCTGCGCTTCGGCAAGACGCTGCTGGACCTGATCCTGAATCGCAGTTTCACCGAAAACCTGTCGAAACATGTTCGCCTGCCTTATACGGACTGGTGGATGAAACAGAAATCGGACGCTTTCTTAATTGAAAATTAAAACGGAGAAATGATATGGCAAAAATTTTAGACGAGCCGAGGTTTGTATGTGCCCTTGGCGCTTCGCAGACGGTATTGGCGATACACCGGGCTGTTCCGATTTTTCATTCGGGCGCCGGATGTGCCGCCCGCGTATCGGGCGACGGGTCGGGTACGGGTTATCTGGCAACCAATACGCTTCCCTGTTCCAATATAGGCGAGACGGAAGTCGTCTTCGGCGGCGAGGGGAAGTTGCGCGACATAATAGGCAATTCGCTGAGAGTGATGGACGGCGATTTGTTTGTCGTGCTGTCCGGCTGTACGACCGAAATAGTAGGCGATGATATCGAACAGGTGGTGAGTGAATTTCAGGATGCCGGCAAACCGGTCCTCGCTGTCAGCACACCGGGATTTAAAGGTACTAATTATGAGGGGCACGAATGGGTTGTTGACGCCATTATCCGGCAGTATCTGACCCGTTTGCCGAAAGGCGAGAAAATAAAGGGACTGGTAAATATCTGGGGGCCTGTGCCTTCACATGACCCTTATTGGTTGGGCGATTTTCGCGAACTCGAAAGTCTCGTGCGGGAACTCGGATTGACGCCGAACGTCATTTTCGGCGAACACAGGGGGATTGAAAACCTGAACAAAGTGCCGCTTGCGGAGTTCAATCTGCTGGTTTCCACATGGGTCGGACTGGATAATATGAAATTACTGGAATCCGCGTTCGGAACGTCATACCTGCATTACCCTATCCTGCCCGTTGGCGCTCACGAAAGTTCGGCTTTCCTGCGGGCCGTAGCCCGGTTTGCCCGCCTCGACCCCGAGCCTGTCGAAACGATTATCGCCGTGCATGAAAAGGAATATTACTATTATATTGAACGTTCGGTAAGCGTATTCTTTGAAAACCGTACGGCGTCAAAGATGTTTTCGACCGTCACAACGTCTTCGCGGGCGCTTGCCGTAGCCAGATTCCTTATTAACGACTTCGGATTGATGCCTAACAAACAGTATCTTACCGAAAATGTGCCGCCTGAACATCAGGAACGTATCGCCGGTTATTTCAGGGATTTTAATTACGGAATCGAAGCGGAGGCCGTATTTTCGACAGACGGATACTTGATACACCGGCAAATAGAAGAGGAATATTTTGCCGGTCCGCCTCTGATTGTCGGCAGTATCTTTGAGAAACAGCTTGTGAAGAAACTTTCGGGCAACTTCGTGTGTGTCAGTACACCTTTTCAGCAGAAAGTAGTGCTTCACAGTTCGTATGTCGGCTATCACGGAGGGCTGAAATTCCTCGAAGACCTTTTTACAGGCGTCTACCAGACCTATAATTAGATGGTTATGTTATCTTACAGGATAGCCATAGCGAGCAGTGACGGGGATACTGTCAACCTGCACTTCGGACAGGCGACAAATCTCCTCATCTATGAGATAGGCGAGGAGAAGGTTGATTTTATCGAAGACCGGAAAGTCGAACTTGTGGCAGGCGAGGCGGCGCATGCGGAGGCAAATATGGAAATCTTTGTCGATGCCTTGCGCGACTGTTCCGCCATTTTTGTGCGGCGGATAGGCGAACGCTCATTACGATACTTGCGCGAACGGAATATCACGGCGTTTGAAGTGAATTTCTCTTTAAATCACATATTTAACACGCTTCTGAAAAACAGGCGACGGGGCAGGGTTCGCGTGTTGCGGGAAAATTTTCAAACCAATAAATCAATCAAAAGAACATGATATACAGTACGATACTTGATACTATCGGCAACACGCCTATCCTGGAACTTACGCATACGGACACGGGCGTTTGCCGTCTGTTCATGAAACTCGAAAACCAGAATCCGGGCGGCTCGATTAAAGACCGCGTGGGCTTGTTCATGATTAACGAAGCCGAAAAGCAAGGCAAACTGAAGCCCGGCGATACAATCGTGGAAGCGACTGCCGGCAATACCGGACTGGGGCTGGCGCTGGCTGCTCAAATGAAAGGCTATCATTTGATTTTAGTTATTCCGGACAAAATGAGCCAGGAGAAAATCAATCATTTGCGCGCTATGGGCGTGGAAATCATGCTCACACGCTCCGATGTCATGAAAGGTCACCCCGAATATTATCAGGATTTAGCAAGACGCGTCGCTTCCGAACGGCGCGCCTTTTTTGTGAACCAGTTCGGGAATCCGGCCAATCCGCTGGCGCACGAATCGACGACCGCTCCCGAAATATGGGAGCAGATGGAACATTCGGTCGACGCCATAGTTGTTGGCGTCGGGTCGTCGGGGACAATTACCGGACTGACGCGCTTTTTCAAAAGAGTCTCCCCACAGACGGAATTTATCCTGGCAGACCCGAAAGGCTCCATATTAGCCGATTACATCAACAAAGGCGTCTTGCGGACAAATGCCGGCTCGTGGCTCGTCGAAGGTATCGGCGAAGATTTCATACCGTCACTTGCCGATTTCGAGTTGACAAAAAAAGCTTATACCGTCGGTGACAAAGAGAGTTTCGCCGCTGTACGTAACCTGCTCAGGAACGAAGGTATCCTTGCCGGGTCTTCGACCGGCGTCCTGCTCGATGCTGCCATACGCCATTGCAGGGCACAAACGGAGTCGAAACGTGTCGTAACCATTGCCTGCGACAGCGGGAACAAATATCTTTCGAAAATGTACAACGACTACTGGCTTCTCGACCATGACCTTACCGACCGGCAATCGTCCGGCGATTTGCGCGATTTTATCGCGCGCCGCTACGAAGATGATTCCATCATCTATGTTCATCCCGGCAATACGCTGAAAACGGTTTACGGCAAATTCAAACTCTACGACATCTCGCAATTGCCTGTCATTGACGACAGAGATAACGTCGTCGGCCTTGTCGACGAATCCGACCTCTTCATGGCCTTGTATACGCATAATCACAATTGGATGACGGAAGTCCGGGAAATAATGTCGCGGCAACTGACCACCATCCCTTATACCGCCGGACGCGACGAACTGGCAAAAATTCTCAACGAAGGCCTGATAGCTATCGTCGTAAATCCCGATGGTCGCTTTGAAGGCTTGGTTACGCGAATAGACTTTATTAATCATCTGAAAAATTAACCCTTATGAACTCGAATATTCAATACGAAGGCTTTTCCACAAAAGCCATTCATGCAGGCGAAGAACCTGATTTCAGGGATGGCGCCGCCGGTGATGTGGTCGTCCCCATACATCTCTCAACCACTTTTGCCAGGCAAAAGGTGAGGATACCCACAGCGGGGTACGAATATGTACGGACACAAAACCCTACGCGTAAAGCGCTGGAAATAAAACTTGCATCCTTAGAAAATGCAAAGTACGGATTAGCTTTCAGTTGTGGACTGGCAGCCGAAACGACAATCCTGCTCTCACTGCTTCATCCCGGCGACCATATTATCGCTTTCGACGATTTATATGGAGGCACCAAACGGCTGTTTAATAATATATTCGCCAATATAGGCTTCGAAATTTCATACGTAGACGCCACCGATGCAAACCGCGTAGCCGAAGCAATCCGTTTATCCACAAAACTAATCTGGATTGAAACGCCCTCCAACCCTCTGCTGAAAGTGTCCGATATCAGGGCTATCGCGGACATAGCCCGTATGCGCGGTTTAATCCTTGCAGTCGATAACACCTTCCTCTCGCCTTTTTTCCAGAAGCCGTTGGACTTGGGAGCCGATATTGTAGTACACAGTTCTACAAAATACATTGGCGGACACAGCGACGTACTCGGCGGAGCCGTGATGCTCAATGACGACAATCTATACGAACACCTTCAGTATCACCAAAACGCTGTCGGCGCTGTCATCTCGCCTTTCGATTCCTACCTGACCCTGCGCGGAATCAAAACGCTGGCGCTACGCATGGAACGGCATCAGAAAAATGCGCTGGACATTGCGCGCTATCTGGAACGGCATCCAAAAGCTGGCAGAGTCATTTATCCGGGTTTGAAAAGTCATCCTCAGCACGATTTAATCCGCTCGCAAACAACAGGATACGGTGGCGTCCTTTCTTTCGAGATAAAAGGCTCCGTTACCGATGCGGAACATTTCCTGGAAAGCTTGAAAATCTTTGCTTTGGCAGAAAGTCTGGGCGGCGTCGAATCGCTCGTCGAACTACCCTCCCTGATGACCCACGCATCTATCGACAGGGAAATACGGGAAAAAACCGGCATCACCGATACGCTGATTCGCATGTCGGCGGGAGTGGAAGACATAAAAGATTTAATATCAGACCTGGAACAGGCATTCGGATAAAACAGGTTTCGTGAACGATGAACCCGCCGGCGCGGACTTGCAGTCCGTGCTAACCGGTACCCGGCAAAACGGAACGGACGGCAATGTGGAGATGCGGCATACTGCGTCTCTGCCCTGTGAACGTCAAGCCCCATCCCTCATGGGAGACGGAATATCGGCAGAAAGGTTGTCGATATGGCTGAGCCACATTCGGAAGCGGCTGTGTATGACGGGAAAATACCATATTTACGGTATTGCGGGCGTATTCCTTTTCCCCTATCTTTGCAGCATGGATGATATGTTTATTTTGTAAATATTTGATTTATGGATAATCGATTCGACAGACAGAAACAACTGACAATATGTATCCGGGAATTACTTTCCGGAAGCTGGTTGCGCAGTTTATCATCTCTTCCTTTCATGCGAATGTGTTGTTGTTGCATGTACTGTTAATTCCGTCTTTTTCGTCAAACAGGTTATAATAGAAATAAAAAACGCCCTCGATAGACCGACTGCAAATGGCTTTCGAGGACGCTAACACTAACATATTAAATTATAGAGTCATGGCAAAGGTAATGCTTTTTTTTAAATTTGTGCGTTTTTTTTTCTGCGGCACAATGTTTTTTGTTTTTTCCTCGATGATTTCCGCCCAGCAGAAGCGGGAAATCAACGGATATGTTCTGGACAGGGATACGCAGGAGCCGGTTATCGGCGCCGGTGTATTTTTAATTGAAGAAAAAATCGGCGTGGTGACGGATATGGACGGGAGATTTGTGATTCCGGTCGCGTCTTTTCCTGCTTCTCTTTCCGTAAGTTTTATCGGGTACAAGACCCTCGCTTTGGAATTGTATGAATACTCCGGGACGATTACGGTGCACCTCCAGGAGGACCTGAATTTCCTGAACGAAGTAGTCGTCATCGGCTACGGTACGCAGAAACGCAAGGAACTGACGGGAGCTGTTGCGACGATTCCGGCGCAGGCGCTGCAACAGGAGACGGTGTCGTTCGACCAGTCGCTGGGTGGCGCCGTAGCCGGGCTGAACGTCACGCAGACTTCCGGGCAACCGGGCGCTACCTCGAGCATCCGCATCCGCGGCGGCAATTCTATTACGGGCGGTAACGAGCCGCTCTACGTTATTGACGGATTCATTCTTTACAACGACAACTCTTCCACGCGTACAGGCGCCGGCGAGATTAACGGCGGATTGAATCCGCTGGCAAGTATCCATGCCGGCGACATCGAGTCCATAGAAATTCTGAAGGATGTTTCCGCAACGGCCATTTACGGGTCCCGCGGCGCTAACGGCGTCGTCGTGATTACTACGAAAAAGGGTGAAAAGGGACGGACGCATGTCAACTATCAGTCGGCGGCCGGATGGCAGCAGATACGCAAAAAGGTCGACCTGTTGAGCGCCGAAGAATGGACGGGCCTCTACACGGATATTCAGGCAAGCGAAGGCAAACCGGCCTACAGCGACCCGGCTGCACACTACGACTGGCAGGACGCCGCCTTGCGGAAGGCGTTCACGCAGAATCACCGGCTCTCCCTTAGCGGAGGCAACGAAAAGACGCGCTTCCTCATATCGGGTAATTATACCGGACAGGATGGTATAATCCGCAATACCGGTTTCGACCGCCATGCCGCGAGGGTCAATCTGGACAGTGATTTGTTCGGCAACCTGAATGTGGCCGTGAACTTTACGGTCGGCAACTCGGAACAGAACAGTCTCAGTAACCTGAATAATCACTATTCCAACGGCAGCATTTCCGACCCGTTCAATTATGCGCTGCGCATGCCTCCGGTCGTGCCGATTCACAATGCGGACGGCTCATACAACTACGGCAATCCGTATTCCGAGGGCGACTTCCATTTGGGCAGTTTCGCCGTCAATCCCATCTCGGATTTGCTGAATACCGATGCGCAAACGAAGAATACGAACGTGATTGGAAACATCGTCGCTACCTATACCATTGTGCCCTCGCTGGTGGCCAAACTCAATAGCGGCGTTAACCTGAGCAATACCGTCCAAAACTACTACGCCCCTTCCACTTCGGCTGTCGGATTGCTGCTGAACGGATACGGGTCGGTTGGCCACAAGCGCTATAATTCATGGCAGACGGAGCTTACCCTGAACTACAACAGGCGGATAAACGACGCACACTACGTGGACATACTTGTGGGCTACACCACGCAGAAAACCGGCGTGGAATTTGCTGCGGCGTCTTCCAACAATTACGCCAACGAGTCGCTTGCCTATCATAACCTGGCGGGAGGTTCGGGACTGATAACGCCCTCGTCGGGCGGTTACGAATCCGTGCTTAACTCGTTTCTGGGGCGTGTCAACTATTCGCTGTACGGCAGGTATAACCTTACGGCCACGCTGCGTGCGGACGGGTCTTCGCGCTTTGCCGCAAACCGGCGCTGGGGTTATTTCCCCTCGATAGGTTTGTCATGGAATATTAATGAGGAAAATTTCTACCGTAAGGATGCTTTTGTCCGGGCTTTGAAGCTCAGGCTGAGTGCCGGTACAGCCGGAAACCAGGAAATCGGCGACTATATGTACGAGGCTACTTATGGCGCCCGCAATTATTCTTTCGGTGGACAGTTGGTAACGGCTTATCTCCGCAACAACCGCGAAAATTCCGGCCTGAAATGGGAAACTACCGCCCAGTACAACGCAGGTCTGGATGCGGGACTTTGGGAAGACCGGCTGACCCTGACGCTGGATGCGTATTACAAGAATACCTCCGACCTGCTGGTGGACATACCGCTGGAAAGCACGAGCGGGTTTTCATCCATGCTGAAAAACGTCGGAAACGTTTCCAACAGGGGTATTGAAATCGGACTGAATGTCAATCTTGTACAGGGAAAAGAGGTTAACTGGACGGCGGCGGCCAATTTTTCCCGGAACGTCAACCGGATAACGAATCTGGGCGGACAAAGCCGGTTTTTCCCCGAGTTCAGCAATACGAACGGACTGACAACGCTGGCGGATGTCGACCCGCTGATTGTCCTGGAGGGCGAGGCGCTGGGGTCGTTCTACGGCTATGTTTTCGACGGTGTGATTCAGGCGGGTGAAGACTTGTCGAACGTACCCGTACCGGCCTGGTTTACACAGCCTCTGCAGCCCGGAGACCCGAAATTCGTCGACCGCAATGGCGACAAGGTCATTAACGGCGAAGACAAGGCCGTGCTGGGCAATGCGCAGCCTGATTTTACATACGGGTTTTCGAGTACGCTGAATTATAAGCGTTTTGACCTGTCCCTTATCTTTCAGGGAAGTTATGGTAATCAGCTGTACAATGCATTCCAGCATACGCTTGAGGCGACCTCCGTATATTACAATGCGGCGGGAAAGCTACGCGACCGCTGGACGCCGTCTAACCCGTCCACGACTATACCAAGGGCGATTAACACACCATTTCTGATTGTGGACAGCCGCTACATTGAAGATGCATCTTTCCTGCGGTTGAAAAACGTCACGCTGGGATATTCGATTCCCGTGAAGACGGGCAAGTCGTCCGGGTTAGCGCTCCGGCTGTTCGCATCCGCACAGAATCTGTTGACTTTCACGAAATACAGCGGGAATGACCCGGAAGCATCCTACTATGGCGGCGATGAAACGAACGGTCTGTATCAGGGGATTGACATGGGAGCCTATCCGTCGTCACAGACGTTTACGTTTGGGGTGAATCTTTCTTTTTAATAAGTTGCGAGTTAAAAATTCATAATTAATCACTATAAAATCAATGTATCTATGAAACGAATCGTATTTTTTGCGGTACTGTTTGCCGCACTTGTTTCGTGCAACGAGCTGTCGCTTGTGCCGGTGAGCCGGTTGACGGGGAGTAATTTTCCCCTGACGGACAATGACGCGATAGCTGCCGTCAACGGCGTGTATGTCGCCAATTCCGATTTCAGTTCCTCCTCGTCATACGTGGCGGAACTGCCGGCCGACGCCATGCAGTGCGGCGAAGAGGTGACTTCCGGCTCGGGAGCGGCTATCGGTATTTATCAGCATGATGCGGACAACGGTACGGTTACCTACGTGTGGACGGTGCTTTACCGGGGTGTAACCAACGCCAATGCCGCCATTGACAACATTTCGGTCTCGGACGTCTCGGAATCACTGAAAAAAAGGCTGGTCGGCGAGGCGAAGTTTCTGAGGGCGCTGTATTACTTCTACCTCGTGCAACTTTTCGGAGATGTGCCGCTGGTGTTGCATCCTGAAGAAGGCGTCGGAGTGGCCCGTACCCCGGTTGACGAGGTTTACACGCAGATTGTCGAAGACCTGAAAGCGGCTTCCGCGAACGGCGTACTTCCCGTTTCGTATGACGGAGCCGACAAGGGGCGTGTCACCAATGGCGCGGCCTGGGCGTTACTGGCGAAAGTTTATTTAGTCTGGGCGCAGGTCTCTCCCGGCAGTAATGCCGGCGAGAAGTATACACAATCCATCGCGGCTGCCGGTAAGGTGGCCGGTTACGAACTGGAGGAGGATTTCCTCGACAACTGGAATACGGGTAAACGGAATGGGAAGGAGAACATCTTCTCGGCGCATCACGTCATTTCGCAGGAATCCAACGGCGACGGCGGCAATCATCTGGCACACTGTTCGTTTGCGACGGGATTCAGCGACGTGACACCTCACCTGATTGTTTCCGACCTGTCGTTCTATCATAAGTTCGACGACCGCGACCAGCGCAAGGGAGGCAGTTTTGCCAAGCGTCTGTACAACCCTGGGAAAGGTGAATATTTTGACTTCACGCTGCCCCGTTTTCGGAAATACATCGATACGCTCAATATTACGACGACAAACCTGACCCGCAGCATCGACCGTACGATATTGCGCTATGCGGAAGTGTTGCTTATCAGGGCCGAGGCGCAGAACGAACGCGACCATGGGCCTGACGCCGAATCGTACGAAGCGGTCAATCAGGTGCGCCGCCGGGCGTTCAGGCATTTCCCGGTGACGGCCGCATCGGCAGACGACGTCCCTGCCGACTTGTCGTACGAACAGTTCCGGGAGGTTGTCCGCGACGAACGATTCTTCGAGTTTGTCTACGAACAGCAGCGCTGGTTTGATTTGGTGCGCTGGCGGATTCTGGTCAAATCGGCCGGCGCCGTCAGGAACGAATATACCGACAAATCGGCGATTAGCCTTCGGCACTACCGCTTCCCGATACCGCAGTCGCAACGCAACATTAATCCCGAAGGATTGTGGCAGAACTGGGGGTGGGATGGAGCCGACGAATCGAAAACAGGTGCCGGTCCGTATGCAGGTTTTGAATAATCATCAGTAAAAAAAAGCATTATGAAGAACAAACGCTTTAGGTTATTGACAGGCTTCGCCGTGCTCGTCGGCAGTACGGCAGCCTTTTTTGCGGGTTGCAGCGGTTCCAAAAAAGGCGCCGCCGGAAAGTTCCCGTTCGGACAGGTCGAAATACAGGCGCTTTCGGGCAGCGCCTGCACGGCGCCGTCCTATATCGCCAGGGAAATGGGCTTCTTTGAGGAGGAGGGAGTAGACGTAACGCTGGTGAGCGGCGATTTCGAAACGAGTAAGCTGGGACTGGCGACGGGGCGTTTTCCCGTTGTAAACGGCGATTTTCAGTTTTTCCCGTCAGCGGCGCAGGGATTGGATATCAAACTGATTTCCGGTTTGCATCAGGGATGTATTCAGGTGTTGGCGCCTCCCGGGTCCGACATCCGGACAGCAAAAGATTTGGCAGGCAAACGGATTGGCATCGATGAAATAGGCGGCTCGCCAATGGCCGTAACCAGCGTGCTGCTGGCCAATCATGGCATTGATTCGCAGACGGGTGTTACCTGGGTGCCTTTCCCCCGCGAGATACTGCCGACGATAGCCGACAACGGGAAAGAGGTCGATGCCGTCGCCCTCTGGGACCCGTGGGGGCCGTTAGCTGTCAGACGCGGTTATACGGTCATCTGCGATATTGGGGTCGATTCGCTTTTTGCCGGCAAGTACTGCTGCTTTATTTTTGCATCGGGCAGGCAGCTGAGGGAGAATCCGGAATTGATTAAGGCCTTGCTCAAGGCTTATCGGAAAGCAAGCGAATGGATTGCCGCCCATCCCGAAGAAACGGCGAAAATAGTGACGGAAAAAGGCTACGTGTCAAGTCCCGACACCGCACTTATCGCTCAACTGCTCATCAGTTACAAGTATCACGCCCGGCACGACCATAGCAACAAATTGCAGGCAAAGGCCGATGCGCTGTATTTTTCGCACGAACTGAAGAAAACAGGCTTCCTGCCTGCCGGTCTCGACCCCGAACAGTTTGTGGAGGATTTGTATGTCGATGTGCTGGGTGACGAGCCCCTGGACGGAAATCATACGGAATCCGGCAATGCGGCGACAACGGCTTTACACAACCGAAAAGAAGAGTAAATCAGTAACTTATGAGTGCAGAGGAACAGATACGGAAACAGGCGGACGGCAACGGTGGCACGTATTGGAAGCCGAAGTCGAAAGGATGGATTTTTGCAGCGGAGGCTGCGATATGGATAGCGCTGGCAATATCCCTGTTCGTACCGGACGTGCAGCCGGTGAATACGTTCTATTATCAGGTCGCGCTTGTTTTGTTTGCCGTTGCATGGCCGGCATTATGGCTTGCCTCGACCCGGATGGACAGGTTTCGCGCAAAGCTGTATCATTATTCGCAACTGATTGCGGCGCTGGGTCTGCTGCTGGCCGTATGGGATTTGCTTTCGACGAAAAGCAACGTCCTGCAATTGCCCTTTTTCCCGGGGCCGGCACAGATTGTCGAAGTGATGTATGAAGACCGCAATACACTGTTTATAAGTACGCTATATTCCATGCGCCTATTTTTCGCCGGGCTGACAAGCGGTATTCTGTTGGGGATTGTAACCGGCATACTGACGGGATGGAGTCGCCAGTGGAACTACTGGCTGTTTCCGGTTATCAAGATTGCCGGCGTGATTCCGCCGGTTGCGTGGATTCCGCCGGCGCTGGTCATTTTCCCGACGAGTTTTCAGGCCGGTATATTCCTGTTGACGCTGGCATCCTGGTTTTCCATTGCATATATGGTGGCCGGAGGCATTGCTTCCACGCCGAAATCATTTTTCGAGGTATCGCGCACGCTGGGCGCCAACGAACGTTTCCTGTTGTTCCACGTCGCCATTCCCCATGCGGTGCCGAACATCTTTACCGGCATCGCCACTTCTGCCGGACTGTGTTTCATGACCTTGGTCATCACCGAGATGATTGGCGCCAAAGCGGGACTGGGCTGGTATATCAATTGGGCCAGAGCATGGGCTGCCTACGACAAGGTATATGCGTCCATCGTCATCATGGGCGTTGCATTCTGCATCATCCTGGCAGTGATTAATCTGTTTCGCCGTTATTTTCTGCGCTGGCAGAAAGGAATTGTTAAATAAAATAAAACAGGATGGATACGGAAAAAAAATGGATTGACATTCGGCGGGTGAGCCGTACTTATTTCGATACGGCTGGCCTGCAGATTGATGTTTTTCGGGAACTTTCACTGGAAATACGCAAAAGCGAATTTCTCTCGCTGATAGGGCCGAGCGGATGCGGCAAAACGACGTTGTTGAGGCTGATTGCCGGACTTGACATACCGCAGGCCGGGATGTTGTCAATAGAAGGAAAACCCATTGAAAAACCCGGATATGACCGCGGATACGTTTTTCAGCAGGCGATTTTGTTCCCCTGGAAAACGGTGGAGGAAAACATTGCTACCGGACTCCGGGCGCGACATGTCTACCGGGAAAGGAAAGGGCAAATCCGGGAATACATTGAGCGGGTGGGACTGAACGGATTCGACTGCGCTTATCCTCATGAGCTTTCCGGCGGGATGATGCAGCGCGTCGCCATTGCAAGGGCTTTGATTAACGAACCGAAGGTATTGCTGCTGGACGAACCGCTTGGGGCGCTGGACGCGTTCACACGCATCGACCTGCAGGATACCATCCGGAACATCTGGAAAGAAACGGGTACGACCATTGTCCTCGTGACGCATGATGTGGACGAAGCGATATATCTCGGCGAACGGATTGCGGTCATGACGGCCCGGCCGGGACAAATCAGCGAAATCATTGATGTGGCTATCGGAGGCGAAAGGGACCGGAACCGTGACGATTTTATCCGTTTACGGCGGCGGACACTGGAGAAACTGCATCTGGCGGGCGGCCCCCGTTCGCTTGTTTGCGGTCCTGGAGAAGCCATTTAAAAATAAATTATACATTATTAATTAAATTCAAAAAAGTATGAGCAATTTTAATCCGCAGGGTTTTGATACCCTGAAAATCCATGCCGGTTATTCTCCGGCAGAACACCAAGGTTCCATACAGGTGCCTATTTACCAAACGGCGGCATTCGACATCGGGTCGCCGGAAAGAGCCGAGCGGCTGGTTCGGTTTGAAGAATTTGGGCTGTTATACACCCGTGTAGGCAATCCGACGCTGGCAGCGCTCGAACAGCGTGTAGCCGCACTGGACGGAGGCGCGGCCGCGCTTTCACTGGCGTCGGGCATGGCGGCCCTGTCGTATGCCGTCCTGAACGCAGGAGAGAACGGACGAGTGATTGCCGCCGAACAGATTTACGGCGGCACGTATGACGCCTACCGGAAGATTTACCCGAATCTGGGCGTGCAGATAGATACGGTGCCGGACATCAACGATTTGGACGCCATCCGCAAGCAGATAAAAAAAGACACGCGGGCGATTCTAATCGAATCCATCAGCAATCCGGTCAATGTCATTGCCGATATTGAGGCTATTGCTCGCCTGGCGCACGAAAACGGACTGCCGCTGATTGTGGACAACACTCTGGCGACACCCTATCTGCTGAAGCCGATTGCGCACGGCGCCGACATCGTCGTTTATTCGGCAACCAAGGCATTGCACGGACATGGCGCGCTCATCGGCGGACTGGTTGTCGAGTCGGGAACGAAATTCGACTGGCTGGCCGGACGTCATCCGCAGTTTGAAAAGAAAGTATTCACTTTCGGCGACCGGAACGTAGTGGAGACGTTTCCCGATTTCCCTTTCATCGCCAGAGCACGCACCCATTACCTTGCCCTGCTCGGCGCTTCCCTTTCGCCCTTCGACGCCTATCTGATTCTTCAGGGCGTCGAAACACTCTCGGAACGGTTGAAGAAACAGGGCGAATCGGCCCAAGCCGTCGCCGAATATCTCTCGAATCATCCGAAAGTCAGCTGGGTAAGCTACCCCACGTTGCCGGGAAGCAAATACAAGGCTCTGGCTGACAAATACCTGCCAAAGGGGGCCGGGGGCGTCTTCTCTTTCGGGTACAACGGCAGCGAAGAAGAGATATACCGCTTCCTCAATTCGGTGAAACTCTTCTCATACCATGCCAATCTGGGCGATGCACGTTCGCTGATAATCAACTCTCCGCGCACGACGCACCACGAGCTAAGCACGGACGAAAAAAACCGTTCGGGCGTTTATCCGGAGACCATCCGCCTTTCCATCGGATTGGAAGACGTCAACGACCTGATAGCCGATTTGGAGCAGGCGTTCGGCAGTTCGGAATAAAAAATTAACAATTTCCGTTCGCAGATTTGCACCGATTTTTTTGTTCTGCGAACGGGGTGTCCCGGGCCGCGACGGTACGTTTCGCCCAAACAATACGTGGTTATATCTTATTTATTTTGCAGGCTTTGAGCCATTGTTTTATTGTTTTTATTGGCGGCGTCCGGCGTATTTGCCCGGGCGCCGTTTTTTGTTAGGCGGGAAGTGCGCGTGACAGGCGATGTGCGGGGAAAGAGCGGCAAAATAAGTCCTCCGATTTATTTCACTTTTCACTTTTTAAGTGTACATTTGCGGAAAACTTTTCTTTTTGAACAATGGCATTACAAAAAGGAATAAATGAGAAAGGGAGAACTTCGCATAAGGGAATTGGAGAATCAGTTGTCGGCACAAGCCGGACTGATAGTAAAACTAATGCTGAAGATAGAGCAGCTGGAAAAGGAACTGTCCATCTACACCGAAGGTTTTCCTTATGCGGTTCTCGTGCATGACTGCTGGAAACCGTATTTTAGAGTGAAAGCCGGAGGCTGAATAGATACCGGATTTGAAATAATATGAAGCAATTAAAAGCATTCCAAAAATCGGGAAAATGGGGATACAGAGACCGGGAAACCGATGAAATTCTTATCCCCGCCAAGTACGAGGACATTAGTCCATCGTTAGAAGATTTGATACCGGGGCCAGAATCTAAGTTTGCCCCGGATATGTCATTTTGCAACCCTGTTGTTCGCGTGAAACGCAATGGCAAATGGGGTATTCGCACAGTGAACGATAAGAAAATTACCCCTTTCATCTTCAACGATGTCAAAAGAAACTTTGGCTTAGATTTCTCCACCATTGCTAAACTTGGCAACAGTTGGGGTGTAATAAGTAAAGACGGGAAACTTAACGTGTCGTTTGTGTATGACGATGTGGAGTTGCGGAACGGGACTTACTGTATTAAAAAGAACAACAAATGGGGATATGTGGGAAGCGAAGAGTTTGCACCCCAATATGACGACGTTTCGCCGCATACTACATTTAAAGTGTTGATGCTAAATAATAAAAAAGGATTGGCAAACTATGAAGGTCAAATCATTGTTCCTATTATATATGAAGATATTTACACGTTCCCGTATGCGTTAAACACAGCGGGAGTGAAGCAGGGAGGCAAATGGCAAATCATCAGCCTGCACAATCAAATCCCCATTACAGCAACCGCTTATGAAGATTTGTCAGGTCTTACCGATTCAAAGACTATTGCCGTAAAGCAGAATGGGAAATGGAGTTTGATAACGCTTGAAGGACTGTCAATTAGCGATTTGCAGTTTGACGAAATAATATGCCACGACACTGGTTTTTTGCTATGCAGAATCGGTAGCAAATGGGGCGCACTTGACTGTAAAGGCGTTATCATTTTGGATTTTGAATATGACAATATTGACATTGACAGAATTTTTGATGAAAAATTTAATGGAATAACAAAAATACTTCCTCCTGGTACTGTGGAAGTAAGAATAGAATACGATTTCAAATTTACTTTTAAGAGAGAAGGTGTTAATGGTGAAATGATTTACTCGCCATTTCCTTATATTATCCTGAAAATAAAAGGAAAGGCAGAAATAATCGACACAGCCGGTAAAACGATTATCCCTTTTATTTACGACGAAATAGGAATTAAACAACATGGAATTGAACGGTACGACACTCTTCCTGCCTGTTTGAACGGCAAGTGGGGCTTTATCAATCTGCAAAATGAAACAGTCATCCCTTTTATTTACGACAGAGCCAATTACTTTAGAAGCGACGACGGGTTGGCGTTAGTTTCATTAAATAATCGATGCGGATTGATGAACTTTCAGGGAGAAACAGTCCTGCCAATCATTTACGACAGTATTATCCGCAATTTTGAAAATGGAGTGGCAAGCGTTCAAACGGGCGACAAATTTATTAAAATAGATAGAGGAGGTAAAGTAGTGAAATACAAAGATTACAAACCTTGCAAACGAACAATCAAGAAACCTTTCGAGAAAATACCTGTCCGGCTCACAATAGAGAACTTTCCCTATCTTCAGCATTATTTTGACGAGCATCCGGATGAGTATGAGCACTTTATTCGCTATGCCGAAGCGGGCAGGGATATGGGCAGGAAAGCGGTGATGCACCATCTCATTGAGTTGTTCCTGAAATATTACGACCGTAACGAAGAGAAGGCGAGTATACCATACCAAATGCTGATTACGGTAATGGATGAATATGAGGAAGAAGAGAAGGCTTACCGTATCAATGCCTCGCTTGTAAACCGTATGCGGCATTTCTATCCCGACTATCCGCTTATCCCCGACGATATGTGGAAAAGGACAAAGATATGGGATATGGTACTACAGTGGACTTTCCCAACTTTGAGTATGGATATGATAAAAAAATATCGAAAAGATGAGAAAAAGTGCGCCGCATTGTGTTATGGGCTTTGGGTGCGAGTTGGTTTCGATGACGGATTTTTTTATCGTCGCTGGTCTCAAGAAGAAACCAAATTAGCGGTTGATTTATCGCTTGACGATTCAGGTTTCTGGCAAAGAGCAGATTGCTGGGGTCGTCCTGTCATCAAGTTTAAGCCCGCGCCAAATAAATATCATCATGCCATCACGCTATCTGTCGAGGATAACCCGCAAATTTTGACCAAGTATCCTCAATATGAGATTTCGGAAGACGAAATTTATAAAATAAAGCAATTTGTGAAACTGAATAAAGAAAAGATTTTGGAGATATGTAAAGAAAGATGAATCAATTTGTTATGGATACAACAAAAATTATTGCATTGCAAAAGTTGAT
>JAIRXI010000078.1 GCA_031268395.1 Tannerella sp.
TGGTGTATTACCCGCGGACAACGATGTACGAAGGCCTGCTGGACTTCAACAACCAGAGCGGCTCGCCCGACATGCTGCGCAGCTTCAACGGAGGCGCAACATGGGAAAGCGCCTGGGCGCCGATCTCCGGTATTGATCTGGAACGGCTTGAACACGAAATCCTGTTCCGGGAACCGGGAAGCTGCTGCACCGTATATTCATTCGACATGCCCGAAGCGTCGGAAGCGGATGAACTGGTGCGCGAAGTGGAACTGCCGAATTATGCATTTACGGTGACCGACCCGAGCGGCGGCACGCATTACGTGAAGAGCGGCGCGGACTTCCAGTTTACGATCACGCTGACAGGCCCCTACGCGGAGTTTACGCCGGAGGTGTCGACCACGCGACGGTTCTCGACCGACGAGGTCTTTGTAACCAAGGACGAAGAGAACGGCTTCTTCCAGGTGCGCATCCCGGCCATTCGCGAGAATATCAGGGTGATCATCATGGTGAACGGCACGGAACCGAACGTCGGCAATGAATATGTGGAAGTGACGCGCGTATGGTCGGTAAACGGCAATGTCTACATCAATTCTTCCGCTTCGGGCGAGGCGCTGATCTACTCGCCGGCCGGAGCGCTGGTGAAGAACATGCCCGTGGAGGCCGGCCAGACGGTCCGCACCACGCTTCCGGCAGGATTCTATTTCGTCAAGCTGAACGGAAAGACGTACAAGGTCGGGGCGAAGTGATATTTCCCCGGACCGGCCTGCGTTTTTGACGGCAGCAGAAAGAGGAGAAAGGTGAAAACCTTTCTCCTTTTTTTGATCCCGCCTTCCGCGACGGGGGTTACCTGTGATTTATCCCAACATATTCATCCCCACATGTCCATTACGTATTTTCCCTGCTCCGCGTTCGTTTCCCGACGCCGCAAGGCGCTTCTCCGTGCGCTTTCTTTTTTCCTTCAAACACGGAGGACACGGAGACACGGAGACGGTGATCACGTTTTCCCTCCGTGTCTCCGTGTGCTCCGTGTTTAATGATAAAGAAAGGAGGGCACGGAGTGGCGCCTTGCGACGCCGGGAATATACGTAATGGACATGTTGGGATCATCAGGGGTTGCGAAGCAAATAACAGGCACGTGTTTCCCCGTATCCCGAGCGCCTTTCTACCCGGGCGGAAGCATCCTCCTCTTTCTTAACCGGAGTTCTGTTTCGTTAAAGGTCCGTTCCGTCGGGAGATGTGTCCGGGACGGTTCCGGACAAATCCGTGAGCTCTCGGAAAACCTCCGGGAGCTCTCGGAAAACCTCCGTGAGCTCTCGGAAAACTTCCGGGAACTCTCGGAAAACCTCCGGGAGCTCTCGGAAAACCTCCGGGAGCTCTCGGAAGATCTCCGGGAGCTCTCGGAAAACTTCCGGGAACTCTCGGAAGATCTCCGGGAGCTCTCGGAAAAAATCCGGGAGCTCTCGGATTTTTTCCGAGAGCCTGTTCCGGTGTGTGCGGCGGGATTTCTCAGATACATTTCTTCGGGCCAAAGAATCTTATTAGAACCTCATTTCCAGCTTATTCCAATAACAAAACAACCTCAGCCGCAAACCGCAGGCATAAACCCTCCGGCAAAACCTCCTTCCCTTATTCTTTGTAACCGCAGGGGATAGGAGGTAATCCCAACATGTCCATGAGACACTTCCCCCGTCGTGTCCGGAAGACGTCTTATGAACGAGGAACGATGAACGATGAACGATGAAGGCTCACCGGTAAAACCTGTGTTCATGGAATGAAGCGCTTTATGACAGCCATACGGCAACTTCGTTTCGGACAGATAACCTCATTTCCACCTCCTTTTAAGAACAAAACAACCTCCGTAGCAAGCCGGCATGAACCCCTCCGGCAAACCTCATTACCTTATTCTTTGTAACCGCAGGGGACAGGAGGTCATGAGGTCCGCCCGGATATATCATCTGTGTGCGGCTGAGGTTGTTTTGTTATTAAGTGATGCGAAATAAGCCCAAAATGTCCATTAGACACTTCCCGTCGTGTCTGGAAGAGGCCCTGCCGGCGAAAAACGGCCTGCAACGCACGGTGACCCGTCCCGGCAGGGACGGACTGTTGGTAGAAAACGGAACACCGCATCATCACCCGTCCCAGCCGGGACGGAATGTGGAGGGAAAACGCGGCACGGCGGACACATGCCGGGGCTGTGTCCATCCGCCTGTCTTACCCTGCGCCAAATAAGGCCCTTCCGATCACATTCCGTCCCTGGCCGGGACGGGCCGTTTTACCGGCAGGGCGTCTTCCGGACACGACAGGGGAAACATCTAATGGACATGTTGGGATAAATACGATGTAACCGTATGCCGGTGCATCACCCGTCCATTCCGTCACGCAAAACAACTATTGTTCCCCCGCCCCGCAAGGCGCTTCTCCCTCATTGCAGGATAGCGCGCCGTGCGCCGTCATTGTAAGGAACGAAGCAATCCCTGCGTGTATCGGCGATTGCTTCCTGCTTCGTTCCTCGCAGTCGCAATGACGGTGCATGGCGCGCTGTCTTATTTCGCATCCCTAAAAGGAGGTGGAAAGGAGGTGGCCCGTCCGAAACGAAGTGGACATGCCGGGGTCATGAGGTTTGCCCGGATAGATCATCTGCGAGCCGCCTGCGGAGGCTGTTTTGTTATAAAATGAGTTTCCCGTTATTTCTTCGGCGGATAATCCAGCGTGTAGTGCAGCCCGCGGCTTTCTTTCCGTTCGATGGCCTGCCGCGTAATCAAATACCCTACATTAATCATATTGCGCAGTTCGCAGATGTCTTTTGAGGCGATCGAACGCTTGAAGAGGCTTTCCGTCTCTTCGTAGAGGATGTCGAGGCGCACCCATGCCCGCTTCAGGCGCAGGTCGGAACGTACGATCCCGACGTAGGTAGACATGATTTGCCCCACTTCCCTGATGCTTTGCGTGATCAGCACCATTTCTTCCGGCGAGCGCGTCCCCCTGTCGTCCCAGTCGGGGATACCGGTTTGGTGGCCGATCGTCCCGAGCACGCGCGCACTGTGTCCGGCCGCGGCGTCGGCATAGACCACGGCCTCGATCAGCGAATTGGAGGCCAGCCGGTTGCCGCCGTGCAGGCCGGTGCAGGCACATTCGCCCGCCGCATACAGGCGTTCGATGGACGTGCGGGCATCCAGGTCCACCTGAATCCCTCCGCAGAGGTAGTGGGCGGCCGGCGCGACGGGAATATAATCCTTCGTCAGGTCGATCCCCAGGGTCAGGCATTTGCGGTAGATGTTGGGGAAATGTCTTTTCGTTTCTTCGGCATCCTTGTGGGTGACGTCCAGGCAGACACAGTCGTCGCCGCGGTTTTTCATTTCATTGTCGATCGCCCGCGCCACGATGTCGCGCGGCGCCAGCGAAAGGCGTTCGTCATACCTGTGCATGAACTCCCTGCCGTCCAGGGTACGCAGCACGGCGCCATACCCGCGCAGGGCTTCGGTGATCAGGAACGAGGGGCGGTCGCCGGGGTGGTAGAGCGCCGTGGGGTGGAACTGGATAAACTCCATGTCCTTCACCGTTCCTTTTGCGCGGTAGACCATGGCGATGCCGTCGCCGGTAGCCACCAGCGGATTGGTGGTTGTCTGGTATACGGCGCCGGCACCGCCGGTGGCCATCAGGGTGATGCGGGAGAGGAAGGTGTCGATGCGGCCGGTTTTCAGGTCCATCACATAGGCGCCGTAGCAGCAGATGCCGGGCGTCTGGCGGGTGACGGTGACGCCGAGGTGGTGCTGGGTCAGGATTTCGACAGTGAAATGGTTTTCGCAGACATGGATGTTCGGATGCCGCTTCACGGCCCGGATAAGGCTGTCCTGGATCTCGGCGCCGGTACTGTCCTTGTGGTGGAGGATCCGGTGTTCGGAATGTCCGCCCTCGCGGTGCAGGTCGAAATCGCCTTTCTCGTCTCTGTCGAAGTCGACGCCCCAGCTGATCAGTTCCCGGATCTGCTCCGGCGCGTTGCGCACGACCTTTTCCACCGCCGCCCGGTCGCCGAGCAGATCGCCGGCAATGAGCGTGTCTTCGATGTGCTTGTCGAAATTGTCGACCATGAAGTTGGTCACCGATGCGACGCCGCCCTGGGCAAAATACGTGTTCGCCTCTTCCAGCCCCGACTTGCAGACCAGCGCCACCGATCCCCTGCCGGCCACCTTGAGCGCGAAACTCATCCCCGCAATCCCCGAGCCTATCACCAAAAAGTCATATTTCCTTGTCATCATTCATCCTGTTGTTTCCGGGGCAAAGGTAGTGATTAATGAGTAACGGCTGCGCATGGCTCATTCACTCCGGCCGCCTTTCCGCCGTCTGTTGTCCATTCCTGCGCCTCCCATAACGGCGAGTTCGTTTTCTTTTACTATATTTGCGGGCAATAATAAAAAACAGATTATATTTTAATATGGATAGACGATCATTTATAGTAAAAAGTTCCCTGCTTTCGGGCGGGTTGATGATTTATCCGTCGTGGCCGGCGGCCGGTGGCCGTATGGCCGTCAGCGGCGGGAAAGCGGAAGATGCGTATGCCCTGTTCAGGACGCCCGAATCAAGATACCGCCCCTTTGTGCGGTGGTGGTGGAACGGCAACCGGGTGCAGCCCGAAGAACTCGTTCGCGAACTTCGCCTGCTCAGGGAAGCCGGCATCGGCGGCGTGGAAATCAATCCTGTGAAATTCCCTGAAAACACGGACGACCTGGGTATCCCCAGCCTCGAATGGCTTGGCGACGAATGGATCTACACGGTGAAAGTGGCCTGCGACGAGGCTAAAAAACTCGGGCTGACCTGCGACCTGATTGTCGGTTCGGGATGGCCCTTCGGCGGCAAGTTCCTCCGGGACGAAGAACGCGGACAGGTGATGGTTATCGGCGTAACGAAACTCGAAGGGCCGATGACGTACGAGACCTCCCTGTTCAACCTGCTCAAAGAGGCCGATCCCAGACTGAGCGAACCATACAGCGGCCGTCTCCCGCGGCTGCTTTCGCTCCGCCTGGCGCCCGACCCCATCAGCCGCCTGGAAGAGGAAATCGACCTGACGGACCGGATCGGCAGCGGCAGCGAGCTTTTCCACATCGACATCCCGAAGGGAAAACACGCACTCTACAGCCTGGTTAAAATCAATGCCTTCGGCGAAGTCATCAACGGAGCGCCCGGCGCCGACGGCCCCACGCTGAACCACCTGGACCGCGAAGCCGTGACCAAATACCTGACCCGCATGTCCGACACTATCGAACGCCGCATCGGGCCGCTGTCGGGGCATATCCGCGCCCTCTTTACCGACAGCATGGAACTTGAAGGCGCCAACTGGACCGGAGACATGGAAGAGGTCTTCCGCCGCCGCAACGGCTACGATCTCATGCCCTGCCTGCCCTACGTCCTCTTCAAGACCGAAGGCATGGGCAACGTCTCCAACTACGACTACGGCGTCGGCATGGCGCCCGAGTTCCGGGAAATGATCGAGCGGATACGCTTCGACATGGAGACCACAAAGGCCGAAATGCTCCTCGAACGCTTTACGAAAACCTACGTCGAATGGTGCCACCGGCTGCACGTCCTCTCGCGGGCACAGGCCTACGGACGGGGATTCTTCCCGCTCGAAACCAGCATGGAACACGACATCCCCGAAGGCGAATCGTGGACGACAAACTACCTGCAGCACCGCATCGGCGAGGAAATGTCGAACGAAGACTATCGCCGCGGACGCTCGTACACGATGGTCAACAAATACGTCTCTTCGGCCGCTCACCTGGCCGGGCGGCGACTGATCAGCGCCGAGGAGATGACCAACACCTACCGCGTGTTCAACATGACGCTCGAATTTCTGAAAGTCGGGTGCGACATGAACGCCATCGCCGGCATTACCCATTCCATCTATCACGGCTTCAACTATTCGCCCGCCGAAGCGCCCTTCCCCGGCTGGATACGCTACGGCGCCTACTATAACGAAAAAAATAACTGGTGGCCGTATTTCAAGTATGCCAACGACTATCGCGCCCGCATTTCCGGGATGATGCAGAACGCCGACATGTATGCCGACATCGCCATCCTGCCGCCCGTCAACGACATGTGGACCACTATCGGCATGCAGAACGAACCTTTCCCCTCGACCATCAACGCGCCATACCAGACCCTGCTGTGGGAAGCGATGCACAAGACGGGCAATGGCACCGACTATGTCTCGGAGACCGTCATTGCCGGGTCGACCGTTTCCAAAGGGTGGCTGCATTACGGCAAGCGGAAATACAGCAGCCTCTTCCTGATAGAGAACGAACGGATGTATCCCGCCACCCTGGCCAGACTGTACGACTTTGTCGCCTCGGGCGGACGGGTGTTCTGCGTCGAGAAATACCCCGCCCGGTCGCTGGGCTGGAAAGATCATGAAGGGAACGACCGCGAAGTGGCGGCGTGGGTGGAAAAACTGAAGGCTTTCCCCGACCGCTTCGTCCTGTTGAAAAAACCCGAAGACAACGACTTTATGGCATGGTATCCCGCCATTCAGCGGAAATACGGGCTGACGCCCTTCGTCTCTGTCGAAAAGCCCGATCCCTACCTGATGGTCAACCGCTACCAGCGCGACGACCGTTTGGAGTTTTTCTTCTTTGTCAATGCTCATCTGCATCGCGACTGCCGGACGGCCATCCGCTTCCCGAAAGACGTCCTTGCCCGCAGGCACGCCTGGGTCTGGGACATGACGGACGGCAACCGCTACCGCATCGACCTGGACAGGGACGGAGGCTTCTCGCTGTACCTCGGGCCGGCGGAATCGCGCCTGATCGTATTCGACAGCGAAGAAAAAGGCGCGCGCTGGAACCCCCTGCCCCCGTGCGGGAAGGACAGCCGCACGCTGGAAGGCTGGGATGTGGAGCTGCGTCACAGTGGCGAAAACGTCACGGAGAAAACGCATTTCTTCGTGCTGGAAGACCTGAAACTGACAAAGTACATCGACTTCTCCGGGACAGTGATCTACACGAAGACCTTTCATGCAGACAGTACGCAGGATGCAGTCCTGAACCTCGGAAAGGTATGGGGCGTATCGGAAGTCAGACTCAACGGCGAGGACTGTGGCGTCACATGGTTCGGCAACCGCCTGTACGACCTTTCCGGCAAACTGAGAGCCGGCGAGAATACGTTGGAAGTGAAGGTCGTCACGACGATGGGGAACTATGTCCAGACGCTGACGGACAATAAAATCGGCCAGAAATGGACGAACCGTCCGGGTCGTGCGCCCCAGCCCAAACAGTCGATGGGCCTCGGCGGACCGGTAACGATCTATGCAAAAGGGTAAGTTAACCCAACTTGTTATTTTTGTCCCTTTCGAAAACGGTCGAAATGGCATCGTATCCGGTAGACGGCAAGTCGGGTTAAGTGGCATGAAATAAATAACAGGTAACGCTTGCCCTGTCCCTCCGGGGGCCGTATGCAGGCAGAAAACAGAACACGGCGTATTTCAACCCGGCCCTGCCGGGATGGAATGCGCCGGACTGTTTTCCTCCGGGGCAACTTGCCCTCCGATAAAATCATTACCTTTGCGCCGGAAAAAAACAAAGGGGAAAAAAATCTTTGAAGACAAAAGTGTTAATTACGGGCGCCGGCGGATTCATCGGGCGGTATCTGGTAGAGGCGGCGCTCGGGCGGGGCTATGAAGTCTGGGCGGGCGTGCGCGCGGCGAGTTCGCGGGCGCATTTGCCGCAGGACCGGGTTCGCTGTATGGACCTGAAATACGCCGATCCTCCGGCCCTGACGGCCCAACTGGCAACGCACGTCCGCGAACATGGCGCATGGCAGTATGTGATTCACAATGCCGGCCTGACCAGGGCCGTCCGCCGGAAAGACTTTGCGCTTGTCAACGCCGAATATACGCGGCGATTGCTGGAAGCCCTGGACGGCGCCGGCTGCCGGCCGCAGAAATTCCTGCTGATGAGCAGCCTGAGCAGTTACGGCGCGGGGGATGAAAAGACGTTCCGCCCCATAGCCCGCGAAGATGCCCGGCATCCGGAAACGGCCTACGGCCAAAGCAAATGCCTGGCGGAGACGTATGTCGAACGGCAGAAGGCGATTCCCTGGATCATACTGTGTCCGACCGGCGTGTATGGACCTGGCGAACGGGATTACCGGATGGCGATACAGGGCATCCGCGCAGGATTCGACCTGGCTGCCGGGCGAAAACCCCAGTTTCTCAGTTTTATTTATGTAAAAGACCTGGCGGAACTGGCCTTCCGTGCGCTGGAGAACCCGGCAAGCCGGAACTGCCGGTACCTGGCGTCGGACGGCAGGAGGTATGCCGATACTGAATTTGCCCGGCTGGTTCAGGTGTTGACCGGGAGGAAGCACGTCCTGCACCTGCGTCTGCCCCTGTGGGCTGTTTACCTCTGCTGCCTGCTTTCCGAAGGCGCCGGCCGGCTGACCGGACGCGCCACGACGCTCAATACCGACAAATACGGGATACTCAAACAGCGCAACTGGACCTGTGACGTCGAGCCGTTGCGTCGCGAACTGGGTTTCTCGCCTGCATACGACCTGCGAAGGGGCCTGGAAGAAACCGTCCGAAACGAATTTTAAAGCATGACATTACCCAACATAAACCCTCTTTCTTTTTCAAGGCGCCGGTTTTCCGTTTTTCGCGCCGCCCTCCGGACCGCTGTGCTGGGCTTGTGCCTGGCTTCGTGCGCCGCCTCGCGCCAGTTCGGACAGGAACAGATCCTCTCGCCCAAGCGGGAATTTCGCGGGGCATGGATTCAAACCGTCTTCCAGGACGATTACCGGGACCTGACCCCGGCCTCGTTCCGCCGCCTGATGGAGGAGCGGCTTGACAGGCTGCGCGCCTGCGGTATCAACGCCATCCTCTTTCAGGTACGTCCCGAAGCCGATGCCTTCTACCCTTCCGCATACGAGCCGTGGAGCCGTTTCCTGACCGGCATGCAGGGCCTGCCCCCCGGCGAACCGGACTTCGACCCGATGGCCTTCCTGATCGACGCCTGCCACCGCCGCAACATGGAGTTTCATGCCTGGCTCAATCCCTACCGGGCCGGCACGGCGGGCTTCAACGACTTTGCCGCCTCGCATGTCCTGCACAAGCATCCCGAATGGTTTGTCAAATACAACGGCCAGACCCTGTTCGACCCCGGCGTGCCCGAATGTCGTTTTTTCATCTGCAAGGTGGTGGGAGACATCGTTGCGCGCTACGACGTGGATGCCATCCACATGGACGATTACTTTTATCCCTATCCGGTGGCCGGGCAGGACTTCCCCGACGACCGCAGCTTTGAACGCTACGGGCAGAAATACGGAAGCAAGCCGGGAGGACGCGACGAATGGCGGCGGGATAACGTCAACCAGCTGATATGGATGCTCCGGCAAACCATCCGGCAAACCGGACCCTGGGTGCGCCTGGGCATCAGTCCCTTCGGCATTTACCGCAACAAAGGCAAAGGCCGGAAAGGAAGCCGTACCGGCGGTTTGCAAAACTACGACGACCTGTATGCCGACGTCCTGCTGTGGATGAAAAAAGGATGGATTGATTACTGTGCGCCGCAGCTATACTGGGAGATCGGCCATCCGCTGGCCGATTACGAAACGCTGATCCGGTGGTGGGACGCACAGAAGTGCGGGACGCATCTCTATATCGGCCAGGATGTGGCGCGTACCATGAAAGCCGGTCAGCTGAAGGAAAAAATGAAACTGTCGCGCATGGAGAAACGGGTGCAGGGAAATATCTTCTGGCCGGCCAACGAACTGTTATGGAATAACGGGGGTATAGCCGACAGCCTGAAACGCCTGTATCACCGTTATCCGGCGCTGATCCCGGCCTGCGACGGCCTGCACGACCGGAAACCCGACAGGATACAGCGCCTGCGCGTGGAGCAGACAGGCCGTGGGCCGGTATTGCGGTGGGAGGTCGGAGCCTCGCGCCGGGGACAGCCGGACGAACCGGTTTATTTCGTGATCTACCGTTTCCGGAAAGGCGAACGGGCAAGCCTCGAATGTTCGAAAGCGATCTATGCCATCACGCGCAAGCCGTTCTGTCCGGTTCCGGCAGGCAGCGCCCCCTGCCGCTATGCCGTCACCGCCGTCGACCGTTTCCACAACGAGAGCAAAGCCAGGAAAGTGTCTGTCGACAACTGACAGGCTGCGGAGGCAAGTCCTGTTCCCGACGGCTCCTGCGGCGCAGCGTGTCTGCGTGCTTTTGACATGCCCTCATTTAGCAAAAGGGCCACTCCGTCCCTCACAACTGCCACGTGGCGGCACGGCCTTTTGGATCGAAAATCAACGCAGTCAAATGCGCCCGAAAACAAAGATTTTGGCAGCGCTTTATGGACGGATGGTAATTTAATTATACCTTTGTCGCGTGAAAGAAAATGACTGGAAGGTATGAAAGAAAATGAAATACGGGACGAAGCAGGGAAAAGATTGAATTTCATCGAGCAAATTGTCCGGAAAGAAGTGGAGGAGGGTAAAAACGGCGGACGTGTCCAGACACGTTTCCCTCCCGAGCCAAACGGCTATCTCCACATCGGTCATGCCAAAGCCATCTGCCTGGATTTTGGAATCGCCGAAAAATACAGCGGCACGTGTAACTTGCGCTACGACGATACGAATCCCACACGCGAAGATGAGGAATACGTGGATGCCATTCAGGAAGATATTCAGTGGCTGGGCTTCCGGTGGGAGCATATTTACTACGCCTCGGACTATTTTCAGCAACTGTTCGATTTCGCCGTCTCGCTGATCAGGCAGGGACAGGCCTATGTGGATGAACAGACCTCGGAGCAGATTGCCGAACAGAAAGGCGCGCCGACGCAGCCGGGTGTGAACAGCCCCTACCGGAACCGTCCGCCGGAGGAAAGCCTCGACCTTTTCCGGCGGATGAACAGCGGCGAGTTTGAAGAAGGCCGCATGACACTGCGTGCAAAGATCGACATGGCCTCGCCCAACAT
>JAIRXI010000134.1 GCA_031268395.1 Tannerella sp.
ATGGGGCTCGAACCCACGACCCTTGGAACCACAATCCAATGCTCTGACCAACTGAGCTATCCTCACCATCTGTTATCAAAAACGGCACAAAGGTAACACTTTTTTTTATTCCCGCAAATACTTGCCTGTAAAATCGGCGGACTGGCAATAAATTGACGAAAGATCTCAGGCCGGAGAAATTTACCGTGATATGCGAGTAGCGAATCCCGGCCACGAAATAAGACAATTCTCCCTCAACCGGTTCCGACTGTCATGCCTGCTTTTTCACCGACCAGCCGAAGTGCCCGATCAGTTCGCCCAGTCCGTAATAATTGCCGTGTACGTAAGTCAGCAGTCCGGCGCGCCGCATGTCGAAGGCGCCGCTTTGGGGGTCGAGATATTTTTCATCCGCCTTAACGTTCACCACTTCGGAGACGAACATGTCATGGCTGCCCAACGCCAGTACTTCCTTGACGCGACACTCAATGCACAGCGGCGACTCCTCAATCAGCGGCGCATGGACAACGGATGCCCGTCCCGGTGTCAGGCGCATTTCCTCAAATTTGCGGTGATCCTTTCCGGATACGACGCCGCACCAGTCCGTTGCATAAGCCATTTCTCCGGTGGTAAGGTTAATCACGTACTCCATCTCTTTCCGCAGAATGGGATACGAATACCGCTCCGGACGCACCGAAATGTAACACATCGGCGGACTTGAGCAGATCGTTCCCACCCAGCTTACGGTCAGTATATTATACTCGGACGGCTCGCCACCACAGCTGACCATCACCGCCGGCAGAGGATAGATCATCGTCCCCGGTTTCCAGTCCTTTTTCATTGTTCGCTATTTAATCAGGATGTCTTCCTTGTTAATTTTTCGCTCGCAATAGTAACATTTCAGCGTTACCTTCTCGCGGTCGATCACTTCAAAATGCGACTGCATCGGCTCGTTGTTGGAGATGCACTTGGGATTGTTGCACTTCACAATCCCCACCAGTTCATTCGGCAGGCTGACGCGCTTCTTTTCCACGACCTCGTAGTCGCGAATCACGTTCAGTACCACGTTGGGCGCCACCAGTGCGATCCGGTTGATTTCGTCCTCCACAAAAAATTTGTCGGCAATCTTGATCATCCCTTTGTAGCCCATCTTCTTGCTTTGCAGGTTGTTTCCGATGGTGATGGGATCGTTCATCTTTTCCAGTTCAAGCAGCGAAGCGACCTTGAACAAATGTTCGGGCGGGATATGGTCTATGGCCGTCCCGTTTTCCAGCGCTGCTACCTGTAACGCTTTCTTTTTTTCTTCAGACATGAATTGCAGAATTGCTTAATTAATATAGATGGAATTTTTCCGCACCGGAAGCCGGTCTAATCAACTTCCAGCCCCAGCACGTCACACAAAATTGCTTCGCGGGTAAACAGTCCGTTGCGCGCCTGTTCGAAATAGTAGGCTTTCGGATTGCTGTCCACGTCGCAGGCGATCTCGTTCACGCGCGGCAGGGGATGCAGCACGCGAAGGTTCGGACGGCTGCCGGCCAGCATCCTGTCGTGCAGGATATAGACATTCTTTACCCGCTCGTACTCGACCAGATCGGTAAACCGTTCACGCTGTACGCGCGTCATGTAGAGGATATCCGTCTGGTTAATGATGTCTTCCGTGAAGGCCACATGTTCCTCGTAACGAATGCCCCGCAGTTCGCAGAACCGTTTCTGCTCGTCGGGCGTCCGCAGTTCTTCCGGCGCGATGAAATGAAACGTCGGGTTGAAATGCGACAGACCGACAATGAGCGAATGTACCGTCCGTCCGTATTTCAGATCGCCGACCATTGTGATTGTCAAGTCTTCCAGCCTCTCCTGCGTCTTACGGATGGAGTAGAGGTCGAGCAGCGTTTGCGACGGGTGCTGGTTGGCGCCGTCGCCGGCGTTGACAATGGGGACGGACGAGATTTCCGCCGCATAGCGCGCCGCACCTTCCAGGTGGTGACGCATGATGATCACATCGGCATAATTGCTTATCATCCGGATGGTATCCTTCAGTGTCTCTCCTTTGGAAGAACTTGTTGTAGAAGCATCCTGAAAACCGATGACACGTCCGCCCAGCCGGTTGACCGCCGCTTCAAAACTCAGCCGCGTACGTGTAGACGGCTCGAAAAAGAGCGTCGCCACCACTTTCCCGTCCAGCATTTTACGGTTCGGACAAGCTTCGAACCGACCGGTATTGTCCAGCATACGCAGAATATCCTCCCGCGCACATTGATCTATTGAAACCAAACTGTTACATAACATGGTCTGTTTCTTTTTTTCATGCGCAAATATACAAAAAGAACGGAGATGTTTCCCGTCATCTCCGTTCTTTTCCCCTATTTCAGGTAGTCGGCCAGTGACCGGGGCAGGTAAAACGTGCTGTTGGCATCCACGTACACAACGACGGACGACAGTTTCGCTTCCTCGACGGCCTTTTTCCCCAGTTTTACGATATTCGTATTCGGCGTAATGCTCAACTGTTTTTTCCGGTCTTTCCCGTTTTTCACGACGAGCGTCGGACTGCCCTTTTCATCAGCCGGCGCAACCATCTCGTACACATAGTCCTTGAACACTTCCGTATGGGGGGCAAAATTGGCGGCGGTCAGTTCGTCCAGCCGGCCATGCAATCCCAGCGTGGCCGCCATGTAGTGATTCAGTTCGATGTTTGTAGACATGCCGACGGGCTGGGAACCTGCCGGATGATAGGCGGCCAGGAAGACTTCTTCGCCCGTGTGCCCGCCGGTTGTGAAGCCAAAGCAGGTTTTCGAGGTGACGAGTTTGGCTATGAAACCGTTCAGCGAGGCGCTGTAAAGCGAAGCCGACAGGCCTGCGCCTGAACGTTCGGCCTCGGGCACCGGACTGTTTTTGTAACTTTTGCACTGATACAGGGTGTTCAGTTCCTCATCCGTCAGTTCAAAGCCGGCATATTCGCGGAAAATCCGCTGCACGGCCGATACCGGTTCGCTGTTCAGTTTTTCGGCAAGGCCCTCGGCGGTCAGTCTGACCTGCGAAACCGCCTGCATAAGGCCGTCCTTGGTCGTATGTCCGCACGTTTGCGAACCCAGACTGAGGCCGCTGTTCCCGTGGTCGGGGACAATGACGATGGCTGTTTCGCCGTTTTGGCGGGCAAAGTCGAGTGCGGCCTGGCAGGCGCGGTCGAAAGCCAGAAATTCCGTGATCATCGCTGCCGGGTCGTTGGCGTGCGCCGCCCAGTCGACCTTGCTGCCTTCTACCATCAGGAAAAAGCCGTTTTCGCAGGTCGACAGTTTCTCAATAGCCTTGCGCGTCATTTCCTCGATAGAAGGCTCCCTGGATGCGTCCCGGTCGAGGTCGTATGCCATGTCCTTTTTGCCATACAGCGCCCACATCCGGTTGCCGGCATAGCTGCGCATCCCTTCCGGGTCATTCCGGTATACGCCGTAACCGCTGGCCTTCAGATACAGTTCGTCGGCTTCCGACAGCAGCGAAACGCCGCCGCCGATCACGACGTCCAGATCGTTGTGTACCATCTGGGGAACAATCCAGTCATAGCGTCCGCGGTCGTAGCTGTGCGACGAGCAGTCTGCCGGCGTGGCATGGGGGAACTCGCACGTGCATACCAGCCCCGTTGCCTTTTGTTTCAGGGACTTTGCAGCTTCCAGGATGGTTGTCAGCGGCTGGTAGGCCCGCGACGGGTCGGTGGGGTAGATGTCGTTTTCCGGATCGCTGACCGGATAGGTGGCGACAAATCCCGCCCGACTTGGATAGCCGGTCATGTAGCAGGATGTTGTCGGCGCCGAATCACCGATCGGGTCGTTGGACGAATGCGTACGCACCGTCCCGCACAGATAGGGATCGATGGCCAGTTTGGGCCTGTCCGGATGCAGATACCACTGATACCAGCGCGCCGCCGAGACGGTGGCCAGCGAAGTCCCGTCAGGAATCATCAGGATCAGGTTCTTGACGGGCTTAACCTGTTCCGGCTCCAGTGCGCGTGCCGGCCATGCGGCCAGGAACGACAGAAGAATAAGGAGAATTTGCTTTTTCATTAGCGATAAGTATATATTAGTGATAAGTATATAAATGTATGGGTGACAACCCGTGAGTCCACCGGACAAAAGGAGTATAACGGCCTGTCCGGGTTCGGCTTTCCGGTTCGACGGTTTGACTTACAATTCATGAACTGTTACATTTTCGGGCACCGCGAGTTTGTCGGCCGGGATGGCCGCGTCTTCTTCAACCTTGACGGCCGTATCCGTTGCTACTACCTTTCCGTTGGAGGAGGTTTCCGATTTCAGCACAATCCCTTTCCATATCCACGTATTTATCTGCATGGTTTGCCCCATTTGCGCAGCTTCCGTCGAGTATTTTTTGCAGCTTTTGCCCGCCACTTCTTCTTCCCCGATTTCTTTGAGGGCATATTTTTCCCTGATTTCGGGAGTGAGTTGCAGGTAATTGATCGTCTCCGGCAGATTGTTTACCGCCTGCCGCTTCATCCGGGTAGCCGATTTTGTGCTCAGATTGATTGCCGTGATCGATTCGCTGTCGGTGACGGTAAGCATCTGCTGCTTCAGAAAGCCGGCCTTGACGGTCATCTCCACCGCTTCCTTTCCTCCAAAATCGTCTATGTACCATGTAGTCTGGACTTTTTCCTTCTGTCCTGCCGTCGTCATTTCCTTCTGGATAATGGCCGACCTGACTTCATACCTTTTGGCTGCATCCTGCGCCGACAGCGCGACTGCCATACAGGATGACAGCAACCATACTGAAACTGTTCTTTTTGTATTCATACTTTTTTCGGTTTAAATAATTCGATATGTAAATAAGCCTGTTTATTACCTGTTTTAGTTTCCCTTGCGCACCGTTCTGAGGCGGCTGCAAATCGCGGGACAAAAATAGTGATTTTATTTCAGGATCGCGAATATATAACCTGTAATTGTTCGCCGGCCTCCTGCAGTCTTCGATGTCATTTTTCGATATAATCCATCCATACTTTCATTTCTCCGGCTTCGCGGTTGTCCCAGGCGTAATAAGGTATCAGGGTAAACGTTTCAGTGCCGTTTGCTGCCGTGACGGTGACGGTCGTCACGCCTCCGAGCATCGAGTCGCGGAACAGAGGCTGGTATGATGTTTCGGGCGAGAGTGCGATCCGGTCGAAACGGCCTGCGTTGTCGGTTTCTTCGGCGCAGTAGACGAGCGGTCCGCGCTGGACGGCGCGTTTGCCGGCGTCTGCACGGACGCGCGGGTCGGCAGCGACGACTTCGACAGGCATGTCGAGCGTGAGGGTGATGCGGTCGCTGGCTTTCCATTCGCGGCCGAGGACGGCATAGCCTTTTTCGACGGCGGGCGAGGCGACCGTCCGGCCGTTGACGGCTATCGCGACGGATTTGCACCAGCCGGGCAGCCG